>CAMFZA010000175.1 GCA_946002345.1 uncultured Phascolarctobacterium sp.
GTATATATGGGCTTGGGTTATGATTTAACAAAAGCTTTTGGAGGGATGTATAATGAACAAAAAAGTTTTAGCCTTAGGCTTTGTTGCTGGTCTGCTTTGCAGTGCTTCTGCTATGGCGGCTAATGTGGAAACTCCTGCGGTTGCGACTGGCACCCAAGCAGAGATTTCCGTACTGCTGCCCGGTAATGCCAAGGATAATGGCTTCATGGAGGCTGGCTATCGCGGCTACAAGCGCATTGCAGAGGAACTCACCACCAGCGTTAAATGCGTGTATAACGTATCCGCAACCTCTAATAAAGAGGTTCTGACCAAGGAACTGCGCAAATTGGCTCAGGAGGGACCGAAGATGATTATTGCTCATGGTGGCCAATGCAATGCACCTGTTGCCACCATTAGCAAAGAATTCCCCTCTATTAAATTCGTGGTAATCCAAGGCAATGTCAAGAGCGACAATGTGAGCAGCTATAAGGTTGACCAAGAACAATCAGCCTTCTTGGCAGGTGCATTGGCTGGTTATATGACTAAAACCAATAAGGTTGGCCATATTTCCGGTGCATGGCCTAAGCCTGGCCTGCAGGCTCGTGCTGCCTTCTATGATGGCCTGATGCGCGCCAATAAAAAGGCTAAATTCTACACCCATTTCACTGGTAACCTTGATGACAATGCCATCAATGCCAAGGCTGCTGAGGGCGAAATTAAGGCCGGTGTGGACGTAATTTATACCATGCTCAACGGCGGTCGCTTCGGCGTGAATGATACCATCGCTGCAACCAAGGGCAAGGTCAAGGAAATAGGCAATGTTATTGATTGGACCACAATTTCTCCGATTTTCATCGGTTCAGCTGTTGCAGATTCCAGCGTGGCTATTTTCAACGCTGCCAAGGACTTCCATGAAGGCAATTTCAAGGGTAACAATATCAGCAAGATTGGTTTAGAGGATGAAGCAGTTGTACGCTTGGCAATAAGTGACCAGGTTCCTAAAAAGGTGGCTCGCAAGGTTGCTAAGCTGCAGAAAGATTTGCTGGCAGGCAAGGTAAAAATTAATACCGAATACACTGGCATGGAGTTCAATCCTGCCACCGGTGAATTCGTTGACCAAGACGCTAAAAACAAACGCTAATTTTCTAAAAAAGGACTACCTCGGTGGCCCTTTTTTTGTGTGCGCGAAACGATATTGTTTTTTTGTTTAAACAAACAATACGAAAAAACTTTTTCTTTTAGCTTTTATATGGTATAATAAGTTCAAGGTGTTACCATAACGGTAGGCGGTTGGCCCTCTACGGAGGGTGAGCAGCCCTCTGGAGTAAATGGATTTGACTAGTTCAGTCTGTTGGAAAGGAGGGTGGTGCCATGAGTGTATTAGAGGTTATTGCTCTTTTAAGCTTCGGCTTAGCCTGTTTCAAAGCAGGGTATCTCGTTGGTAGAAATGCAAAAAAATAACCGCCCACGTCCCCACGTTGCGGTTATTTTTTATTTAACTAAGACAAATTAGAGGGCAACCGTCTATCGGTGGCACCTTTTTCTATACTTATTGTACTACACAAAGTAAAGCTTGGCAAGAAAATTTATCCAGCAATTTGCGCGTTCTCGCTTCGGCTTTAAGGATGTTTTAGGGTCACTGCGGTGGCCCTGTTTTTGTGTGCAATTCGTTATTGACTTTTATGTTTAAATACACTATTCTATACTTATAGTTTGTCTTTTCCAAAAAGTGGCTTTTTTGGAAAAGACAGAGACGTCTTTTTCAAAAGATATCTTTTTTAGAAAAGACTAAAGGTGTCTGTACAAAAACTGCATTTTTTGGAAAAGACGACCTAAGGAGGTGAAAACATGACCTTTGATAGCCTTGCAAAACTTTATTATAAGGATGAAAAACATTATTTGACTGAATACGAAAAGCGTTATAATGCACCTTTTGCATATCATATTGATTTTTCAGTAAAACAATATAACCACAAGAACGCTTATGATGCATTTTATTACTATACAGAAGAAATTATTCTTCTTGTGGAAAAAATATACAAGGCTTACGAAGAGTTCTTATACGTAATCCATTCTGTTCCCCCTGTGGTATTGCAACAGTTTTCGCTTTTATCAATTTTAGATGAAGTAAAATCTACTAATGATATTGAGGGTGTACGCAGTACTAGAAAGGAAATTAGAGACATAATTGATGGTGTTGCGCCAAGTAATGCTCGTTTTGCGAGCGTAGTAAATAAATACCATAGCCTTTTAACTAATGAAGAGATAGTGTTTAATACTTGCAAGGATATTAGGGATTTCTATGAGGATTTTGCACACAAAGAGATTATAGCCGAAAACCCCTCTTATGAACTGGATGGAAAAATTTTTCGTTGTAGCTCTGTTGATGTAGTGTCACCTATCGGCAAAACGATTCATCGTGGTGTTATGCCAGAGGAGAATATAATTAAAGATATGAATCATGCTTTAGAAATCTTACATAATCCTCAGCTTCCAGTTCTAGTTAGGATTAGTTTATTCCATTATTTATTTGCTTACATACATCCTTTCTATGATGGTAATGGCAGAACTGATCGTTTTATAACTTCGTATTTTCTGGCTAAGCATTTTCATAAAATTGCTGCCTTACGTTTATCGGTGCTCATAAAGAAGCAGCGTACAAAGTATTATAATCTCTTTTCAGTTTGTGACAGTGAAATAAATCGTGGTGATTTAACCCCTTTTATAAGTGGTTTTTTGCAGCTCCTTCTTGATACATTCATGGATACCATTGCACTTTTAAATCGTAAAAATGCGCAGATTGAAGTGTACTATAATAGAATCAAGGAGTTTGCTATCCAAGATACTTTTCTAGTGGACCTCTATTATATTTTATTACAAGCAGCTCTGTTTTATGGGCAGGGAATTTCAATGGAGAAATTGGTTGAGGTAACTAAAAAGTCAAAAGGAACAATAAAAAGTAGGTTAGATAGTCTTCCTAAAGAACATTTAATTGTAACCACTAATAGAAGAGTGAAATATTACAAGCTAAATATGTTGATGTTTAAGTGATGCTTGAATGTGACGTATAAAAAACTTTTACGGTGAAATAATCCGTCTTTTTGCTTGATTGTGAATGTTATTCAGACTTTTAGGGTCACCGGGGCGGCCCTGTTTTTGTGTTCTTTAAGAGGAAGAGAATCTCAAAATTCAGCTTGAAAAAATCCTTTGTAAAACGGCTGTCTCTTCAATACGAAAATATGCTATAATATAAGTGTCAATGTTGTTCGTTAATGCCAAATAGTGTTTGTGTATCTAAAGAGGGAAAAATGAAACGCCAAAGCTTGGAAGCAGTCTTGGGAGAAATGAATAATGCGCCTTATTTAGAGCAGTATGAGTATATTAAGGGGCTGCTAGATGCAGGCAAGCTTAAGCCTGTCAAGAGCTCCGGCAAGAATGGCAAAAAGCCTGCTTTATACCTTGAATATTGGCTAGTGGATGAGGAGCAGGACTACTCCGAACTGGAGCAGGAGCTGCTATACAATACGGAAATAGGCATAAATATTGATTATTACCTCCATAATCTATCCGTTTATAATAAAGAGCGCGACGCTGTGCGCCAACTGCACAACTTTTTACAAAAGCACAGGGAACTTTTGCAGATACCAGTATCCTACAACGAGCGCAGCCTGCAAATTTGGGGCTACGAAAAGTTTTTGAGCCAGGGCAATGGCAAAACCATTCTCAAGCATTGTGGCCTTGACCTTGCTTTTCTCAATTGCTACATCACGACGGAGCCCTTTGCTTACTTCACCATCACCAGAAAAACTCCGCAAAAGCTTTTAATCATAGAAAATAAAGATACCTTTTTCAGTATGCGCAGACATCTGCTGGCCGGACATAATACTATATTGGGCGAAGAATTTGGCACTTTGATTTACGGCGCCGGCAAGCGTGTAATCAGCAGCTTACAGCAATTTGCCTTGAGCGCCGAGCCCTACATGCTCTGCGAAGACAATAAATTTTACTATTTCGGCGATTTGGATTACGAGGGTATTGGCATCTATGAAAACTTGACTGCCTGCTTCAAGGAGCAAGCCGAAATTAAGCCCTTTGCGGCCGCTTATGAGCTTATGCTCACTAAAAGCAAAAGCATACACAATCTTCGAAACACATATGAAGGACAAAAAAGTCAGATAGAAGG
>CAMFZA010000176.1 GCA_946002345.1 uncultured Phascolarctobacterium sp.
GGTTTAGGCGGATGGCATATTCCTTGCCAGAATAAAATTATTTTCCGTGTGGAAAATCATGCGGAAAAAGTTCTTTTCCTCCTCCTGATGCTTTTCACTGGACAACAAAACACAGGTATAATTAGCCAAATCCTCCACCTTGGCCTCCTCCTGCTTGGCCAAGGGTGAACGAACGGAAACGGCCACCATTCCCTCTACCTCTTCCACAAAAACATTGCCAAAGTTGCTTGCCTCATTTTCATAACGCAAATCATTGAAAACCATGTCCAGTTCGCCCTTATGGAGCATGGACATCAGCTCGTCATGGTCCCCATAAACCACTTCTATACTAATATCCTTATGGTCATCCAAAAAGGTATTCATGGCTGTGCACAAGCGGCGCACAATATAACCGCTCAGGCAACCAATTCTAAATTGCTTGTTCTGCTTAGTGCTCATTTTACGGATTTCTTCCTTGAGGTCTTCAGTTTCTTGCACGATAGCCTTGCTGCGCGTATAAAAATACTCACCGATATCGGTCAGCTGAAAACGACGGTTGCTGCGCTTGATCAGCTCGCTGCCCAGTTCATCCTCCAAAACCTTCATTTGTTGACTAATGGCGGATTGAGAGATAAAGCATTGCTCGGCTGCTTCACTGAAGCTTTTGCAGTCTGCAACGGCTAAAAAATACTTCATTTGGCGTAATAACATGATCCCTGTGACCCCCCAATTTATATAAGTTTAGCTAATAGATTGTTCTAGTATTATGTATTTTATACCATGCCTTGAGCAAAAGCAAATTAGAAAACTTGATAATAAACATTAGGAAAGCTGATGAGTTTTTCTATAATAATCAGCCTATAAAAAAACTCCAAGATAAGCAGATGCCTAGCTTGGAGCGTGAAATACATATTCTCTTTTATAAAGGTGGAGCGGGCAACGGGGATCGAACCCGCCTAACCAGCTTGGGAAGCTGGGACTTTACCACTAAGCTATGCCCGCAATTGTCATGGAAGCGGTTGCTTTCCAAATCATTGTGTATCAATTATAGTACAAAGAAGCCTTTCTGGCAAGTTTTATTTCACCAAAATAAAAAACCCGCCTCACAGCGGGCATTTTTACTTCGCGCGACAGTTCCGGCCCCCCAGCCGGTAGTGCTTATACCTTCAGCCATCCTAAAAGTCCCCTCACTTGGCCGCTTCCACGAACCACCTAATCTCTATCTATGGTGGTAAGTACGTCACGCGATTGAAGCACTAATTTATCTTTTTAAAAATAAAAAACAACAACGACACTAAGAGCATGCTGCTCACAACGCCGTTGTTGTTTATGGTGCAATTATACATCATCCATAATTGCTTGTAAATAGTTTTTGTGTATTTTTTGTGAAAAAGTTTGAAATGTTCGGATTTTGCGTCAAAGTTTACACTTTAGTCACAATTAGAAGTCAAATTTCTTACCAGTCAGCAGCTCGTAAGCTTCGATGTACTTAGCAATGGTCTTGTCGATGACATCCTGAGGCAGCTCATAGCCAGCACCCGGGTTTTCCTTCAGCCAGTTACGCACGAATTGCTTGTCATAGGAGGGCTGGTCATGACCAACCTCATAGCCGGCCAGAGGCCAGAAGCGAGAGCAGTCCGGCGTGATCATTTCGTCACCCAGCACAACCTCACCCTTTTCGTCCAAGCCAAATTCAAACTTGGTATCAGCAATGATAATGCCGCGAGACAGAGCGTAATCTGCACACTTTTTGTAGATGGCAATGGTATAGTCCCTAATCTTCAGAGCGTATTCCTCGCCACGACCGGGATAGAGCTTTTCCAGAACCTCAATGCTGCGCTCCACGCTGATGTTTTCATCATGGTCACCAATTTCTGCCTTAGTGCTGGGAGTGAAGAGCACCTCGGGCAGCTTTTGGCATTCCTGCAGGCCCTCCGGCAGCTTAATGCCGCAAATTTCGCCACTTTCCTTGTAGCTAGTCCAGCCGCTACCAGTGATATAGCCACGCACGATGCATTCTACAGGCAACATTTCCAGCTTTTGGCATTTCATGCTGTTGCCGGTGAATTCCTCTTTTTGGAAGAATTCGGGCATATCCTTTACATCAACAGAAAGCATATGGTTGGGCACAATATCCTTGGTAAAATCGAACCAGAATTTAGAAAGCTGGGTCAGCACAGTGCCCTTTTTCTTGATATCATTTTTCAGGATAACGTCGAAAGCAGAGATTCTGTCGGTGGCTACCATGACGATGCTGTCACCGATATCATACATTTCACGTACTTTGCCTGATTTGAACGGTTTGTATTCTTGCATTGATAAAGCCTCCTAATGCAAATTTTTACTGTAATATCATACCACAAGCAACCATAAAAGTCGAACGTTTTTCAAAATTTTTTCGAAATCATTCGAGTAAACTTTGGAAGCCTCAATAAATTCTGGAAAAGGTAGCAGCTATGCTTTACTTCATTTTCACCAATTCATATTGACGACTGCCCAAGCCAATCTTTTCCGCATGCGCAAGGCAGCTCTTCCACTCGGACTCCGGCGTAGTGTTATGGAAATGATCATGGCCGGCACAACCAGCAGCATCTGCAGCCAAATGCTCACCCAAAACGGAGTTGGTAACTGCGGGGGCAGCATTAACAAGATCTGCACAGGCCTGATCCAGAGCCACAGGGTCGAAGGAGGCCAGCATGCCGATATTGGGCACGATGGGAGCATCATTTTCTGCGTGACAATCACAGAAGGGGGATACGTCCACAATCAGGCTCACATGGAAGCAGGGACGATCCTGACATACTGCCTGAGCATATTCGGCCATCTTTTTGTTAAGGTTTTCCTTGCTGGCATCGTTGAGAGCATGAATGGCATCCATGGGGCACAGTCCCAAACAGCGACCACAGCCCACGCATTTATTAATATCAATAGTAGCTTTGCCATCGGTGATGCAGGGAGCGCCATGAGCGCAGATTTTCACGCAGCGGCCACAGCCAATGCATTTCTTTTGGTTAACCTTGGGCTTACCATCGTTGTGCATTTCCATTTTGCCGGCGCGGGAGCCGCTGCCCATGCCTAAGTTTTTAATAGCACCGCCAAAGCCGGTCATTTCGTGACCCTTGAAGTGTGTCAAAGAAATTACAATGTCTGCATCCATAATGGCGCGGCCAATTTTAGCCTCCTTGACCAGCTCACCGTGCTGCACAGGTACATAGGCCTCATCAGTACCCTTCAGACCATCGGCAATAATCACATGACAGCCAGTGGAAAAGGGGCTGAAGCCATTTTCGAAGGCAGTATCCATATGCTCAAGGGCATGCTTGCGACTGCCCACGTAGAGAGTATTGCAGTCGGTAAGGAAGGGGCGGCCGCCCAGCTCCTTGACTAAATCCACCACGGCCTTGGCATAGTTGGGGCGCAGGTAGGAAATGTTGCCCAGCTCGCCAAAGTGCATTTTAATGGCTACGAATTGTTTGGCAAAGTCAATGCTTTCAATGCCTGCTTTTTTCATGAGCTTTTGCAGCTTTTGAGGCAGGCTGGCACCACCATAGGGGGTGCGAAAATCGGTAAAGTACACTTTAGATTTTTCCATTGTCATTCTCCTCCAATATATAAACTAAAAAAGTATTTCTATGATTAATTGTCATACTCTCTGCAACGAGTAATTTTTTTACGCTCACATGGGTATGACAAGCACCAAGCTTTCTCTGCACATAAACTAAAAAAGCATCCTGTTAGAACAGAAATTATTATGTCATTAAGCGAATAGGAATTTTAGCGAATGAGTGGTCGGTATAACCGACCCAAGGGTTCAAAACAGTGAATTGTTCTGCGAGCCAAATAGTACCCCGCAGGGTCTTGGTTATACCCCACGAAATTCGCGTTAAGAAATTCCTCTTGAGCGCAATGACAAATAATTTCGATTCTATTATAACAAATTAGGTAAGCTTAGCATCGAAGTATCCACATAGGGCTCCCCTAGGTTACGTCCCGGCACAAAGGTGCCATGGCAATCGCTACCACCAGTAATATATAAGTGGTGCTTCTGGCAGTGGCGCAAAAGCCGCTCCGTGCCCTCCTTGCCGTGCCCACTGTGATAGCACTCAAAGCCAACCAAGGGCTCCACTCGCAAAAGGTACATCACTCGCGCCCGCCCCGG
>CAMFZA010000177.1 GCA_946002345.1 uncultured Phascolarctobacterium sp.
TCCGCGCAGTGACCTAATAATGAAAGGTATAGTATATGCGGATGACTGAGAGGGGAATCGCATAAACTTTATTTTAGTAGTAGCCCCTCTCAGCCGCATCAAGGCAAGAGGAAAAGCTAATGTTCGAAGGCGGCAGCTCCCCCGGAGGGGGAGCCTCTCTAGTAGCTTTTCTATACGTTTCATTCTGCCCATTATTTGCTAAAACTAGTTCTTTTATGTTATAATAAAGTGTTAATGTGTAAGGCGGAGCGAGGTGCTTGCTGCCTAATGAAGATAAAAAGAAATGTACTAGACACATAAGACTTAAGGAGGAAGTATTTTCCATGGCGAAAAAGTTGTTGAACATTTTAGTGGCCGGCGACCCTGTACTGCGCAAGGTAGCCGAGCCCGTAACCCGTATAGATAAAAAGCTCACCCGTCTCTTAAAGGACATGGCCGACACCATGTACGCCTCCGACGGCGTAGGTCTGGCCGCCCCCCAAATCGGCGTCTCCAAGCGCATCGTAGTCATTGACGTGGGCGAAGGCCTTTTCGAGCTCATCAACCCTGTCATCGTCAAAAAAGAAGGCGAGGTCGTCAGTGCTGAAGGCTGCCTTTCCGTACCCGAATACGAGGGCGAAGTGCAGCGTGCCAGCTACGTGGAATGCGAATTCACCGACCGTACTGGCAAGCGCATGCTACTCCAGGCCCACGACCTGTTGGCCATCTGCATCCAACACGAACTGGACCATCTGGACGGCGTGCTCTTCATCGACAAAGCACAAACTCTAAGCCCTAAAGCTAAAGAAAAACCAACCGACGTAGTAAAATAAAAGCTCACTTCGCTACCGCTCGTGAGCAAATTATTATAGAGACCCAAAAGAGTAATACTTTTATCACAAAATATAATGTGAATAGGGTAATAAAGAGACCTTAACAAATGCAAATTGCAATAACAAAGTGTTGCGATATAAAGTTCTGCATTATAGTGTGTGTAAATAACTTATAACGAGGTAAAAAACATGCGAATAGTATTTATGGGCACCCCCGACTTCGCCGTAGGCAGCCTGCAGGCCCTGGCCCAGTGCGGCAAACACCAAATCGTGGGCGTAATCACCCAGCCCGATCGTCCCAAGGGACGGGGCAACAAAATGCTGATGACCCCTGTTAAGGAATACGCCCTTAGTCAGGGCTATGAGGTCCATCAGCCCCAAAAAGTAAAAACACCGGAATTCGTGCAAATTCTGCGCGACATGCAGCCTGACCTAATCGTAGTGGCTGCCTTTGGCCAATTCCTGAGTCAGGAAATTCTTTCCCTGCCTAAATATGGCTGCATCAATGTGCATGCCTCCCTGCTGCCCAAATACCGGGGCGCCGCTCCCATTCAATACGCCATCATCAAGGGCGAGCGCGAATCCGGCGTCACCATTATGCAAATGGACATCGGCATGGACACCGGCGCCATGCTGGACAAGGTGGTGGTACCCATTGAGGAAAACACCACCATGGGCGAGCTCCACGACGCCTTGAAAACTAAGGGTGCGGAGCTGCTCCTTCAGGTCATCGACAAAATCGAGGCTGGCACCGTGGTAGCCCAGCCCCAAAATAATGAAGAAGCCACCTATGCCACCCTGCTGGACCGCAGCATGGAGCGCATCGACTGGAGCAAATCCGCCCAGGAGGTGCATAACCTGATTCGTGGCTTTAACCCTGCCCCCAGCACCTTCACCAGCCTGCCCAATGGCAAAAATTTGAAAATTTGGTGCAGCCGTCTTACCGACAAAGAGAGTGAAGCAGCTCCTGGAACCGTAGTGGAAGTGGGCAAGCGCAGCTTTTACGTAGCCTGTGGCAGCGGTGTACTGGAAATCACCGAGGTACAGCCCGAGTCCAAAAAGCGTATGCCCGCCCAGGTCTTCATCAACGGTCGCGGCGTACAGGTGGGCGATGTATTAGGCCTTCAAGCTGAGTAGAGGAGTGACAATTCTTCCACTGCTAGCAGTCCTACCCTTTCTAGAGGGAAGACAACAAGTTTATGCATTAGAAATAAGGAGTCTTTCGAATGATGGAAGATGCATTGAAACCGAAAAAACGCATATTCATGGCCCTGACCTCCGTGAGCGCCCTCATCGGCGCCATCATGGTGTACATGGTCTGGAGGGTGACGGTGCCCGGCCTAGCCCAAATTAACTGGACACTGCCCATTGCCTTTGGTGTTTTTTCGGTGATTATCGTAATTGCCCTGCTCACCGGCGTGGTGGGCATTGTGATGGCCCTTTTGGGCATCCCTGTAATGAAGCTGCTTTTTGTGTGGGCTTGGAAGGCCATCAACATTCTCTTTCCCTTTGCCGTGGTTTTGGGACGTATTTTTAACATTCCCAGAGAAAGAATTGAGCAGTCCTTTATCGAGGTCAGCAATAATTTAGTGCTGCAGCATAAGGTGAAGGTGCCGGCCAAGCGCATTTTGATTTTGACACCCCACTGCATCCAGCGGGATACCTGTGTCCATAAAATCACCCGCAATGTGGAAAACTGCCGCCAATGCGGTGGCTGCTGCGTGGGCTCCATGCTGGCCTTGGCCCATAAGTACGGCTGCTCCTTTGCGGTGGCCACCGGTGGTACTCTGGCCCGGCAAATGGTGAAGCAGGCAAGGCCCAAGGCCATCGTGGCTGTGGCCTGCGAGCGGGATTTGACCAGTGGCATTCAGGATGTATTCCCCCTGCCAGTTTTGGGCGTGCTCAATGAGCGCCCCTTTGGTCCCTGCTTTAACACGAGGGTGGATATCAATAAGCTGGAAGCAGCAATTTTAACCTTTATGGATGATGAGGAAGCTAAGGAAAAGCATGCAAAAACAGACCAGCAAGCAAGCTAAAACTACAAATGATAAGCACAAGCAGCAGACTGGCAAGGGGCAGAGCTCCAAGCAAGCTAGCCCCAAATACAGCAAGCTGCCCAGCACCGCCCGGGGCGGAGCCTTGACCGTGCTGGGGCAGGTGCTAGAGGAGGGCGCCTACACCAATTTGGCCTTGAATAAATACCTGCGCACCCATGCTATGGAAAGCATGGAGCGGCGTTTGTTGACCGAGCTGGTTTACGGCACGGTGAAGGCTTTGGGTACTTTGGATTGGTATTTGGCCCAGTGCGTAAGCCGGCCATTGGAGCGGCTGGATGGTGTGGTACTGAACCTTTTGCGGCTTAGTGCCTACCAGCTGCTGTATATGGAGCGCATTCCTGCTGCCGCCGCCTGCAATGAGGCGGTGAAGCTGGCCCGTTGCGTGAGCCATGAGGGCAGCGCCAAATTCGTCAACGGCGTGCTGCGGGGACTGCTGCGCAAGGAGCAGGCCGGGGAACTGGCCCTGCCGGACCCGGCGCAGGACGATGCGGGCTATTTAGCCCTTAGGTATATGCACCCACGCTGGCTGGTAAAGCGTTGGCTGGGGCCTTGGGGTAAGGCAGGTACGGAAGCACTGTTAGCCTTTAACAATACCTCGGCACCGGTGTGCCTGCGTACCAATACCTTGGTCACCACCCGGGAGCGATTGCTGGCCGAGCTGACTGCCGCTGGCGCGGAGGTGGAGCCTTCCCACTGGTGTGCAGAGGGTCTGGTGGTGCGCAAGCTGGAAAAGCTAGGCCTGGGCGAGCTGCTCGCTAAATTTCCGGACGCCTTTTATGTGCAGGACGAAAGCTCCATGCTGGTGGCAGGGCTGGTGGCGCCCCAGCCGGGGATGGCGGTGCTGGACATGTGCAGCGCCCCCGGTGGCAAAACCACCCATCTGGCCCAGCTGATGCAGAACCAGGGCAGCATCACTGCCTGCGATGTGCACGAGCATAAGCTGCAGCTGATTGCAGAAAATGCGCAGCGTTTAGGCATAAGCATCATTAAGCCCACTCTGAACGATGGCACGGTGCTGCGCCAGGAGTGGCTGGGCACATTCGACAGGGTGCTGGTGGACGCTCCTTGCTCCGGTATGGGCGTGCTCCGCAGAAGGGCGGAGGCCCGCTGGCGTAAGCAGCGGCAGGATTTGAAGCTGTTCCCACCCTTGCAGCTGCAAATATTACAGAACGCTGCTCAATATGTGAAGGCAGGGGGTAGGCTGGTGTTTAGCACCTGCACCATCGAGCAGGCGGAGAATCATTACTTAATTGAAGAGTTTTT
>CAMFZA010000178.1 GCA_946002345.1 uncultured Phascolarctobacterium sp.
GATAAAACACGATAGCAGGAAAGCCACTCGCCCTGATCCGCAAGCATTCTTCTTTGATTCAAGCTAAGAAGCATTTGTCTGACTTTTACGAAAATGGCGAGGTTAATCTGGTAGATATTGGTTATGTGGGCAATGTGGAAAAGGTTAACACTGAGCTTATTGATGTACTGCTGAACGCAGGCTTTATCCCTGTTATTGCTCCTACCGGCGTTGGTGCTCAGGGTGAAACTTATAATATTAATGCGGATAGCGTTGCTGGCGAGGTTGCCGGTGCACTGAAGGCTGAAAAGCTGTTGGTGCTGACCGACGTGCGTGGCATTTATTCTGACTATCGCGATGAGAACAGCTTTATTTCTACCTTGACCTTTGAAAAGGCTCAGGAGCTGATCATTCGTGGCAAAATTGACGGCGGCATGATTCCCAAGGTACGTGCCTGCATTACTGCCTTGAGCGGCGGCGCTAAGAAGACTCATATCATTGATGGTCGTGCTGAGCATACCATTTTGATGGAAATTTTGAGTGATAAGGGTGTTGGCACCGAGGTTGTTAAAGAGTTGAAATAATAATTCCCTAGTCAGCTTCGCTGACAGCTCCCTTTGAAAAGGGAGCCTAACTTAGAGCTAATGGTTGCCTCCCTCTGAAAAGGGAGGTGCCGAGCTTGCGAGGCGGAGGAATTAATAAGAGGGGACCTTAGATTAATGAATAAACAAACTGTTATTGAACAGACAGAAAAATATTATTTGCCCGTCTTTGGGCGTTACCAAATGGTTATGGACCATGGCCAGGGCTGCCGTGTGTGGGACAACGAAGGCCATGAATATATTGATGCTTTTGCCGGCATTGCGGTAAACTCCTTGGGGTATAACCATCCTGTTCTGGTAAAGGCGATTGCTGACCAGGCTACCAAGGTTATGCATTGCTCCAATTTGTATTACACCGAAATTCAAGCCAAGGCTTTGCGCTTGGTTGCTGAAGCTACCGGCATGGACCGCATTTTCTTTGCTAACTGTGGCGCCGAGGGCAATGAGGGTGCCATGAAGCTGGCTCGTAAATATGGCGTAGCTAAGTCTCCAACCAAATATAAGATTATTTCCGCGGACGAGTCCTTCCATGGACGTACCTTTGATACCTTGGCTGCCACTGGTCACGATTACTACCATGTTGGCTATGGTCCGCTGAGCCCCGGCCATGTGCTGGTGCCCTATGCGGATATCAAGGCTTTGGAGGCTGTAATGGACGAGGATGTGTGCGCAGTGCTCCTGGAGCCCATTCAGGGTGAGGGCGGCGTGCATGTGCCCAGCGATGAATATCTCAAGCAGGTGCGTGCGCTGTGCGATAAGTATGACGCTTTGCTGATTTTTGACGAGGTGCAGACCGGCGTGGCTCGTACTGGCAAATGGTTTGGTTATATGCATAGCGGCGTGAAGCCCGATGTACTGACCTTTGCCAAGGGCATCGGCGGTGGCTTCCCTGTGGCAGGCTTTGCTGTGCCCGAGCGCTTGGCTCGCGTGTTTAAGCCCGGTGACCATGGCGGCACCTTTGGCGGAAACCCGCTGGCCTGCGCTGCTGTGTACGCAACACTGGCAACCATTAAGTCCGAGGGCTTGGTGGAGAAGGTGGCCCAAAAGGGCGAGTACTTTATGGGCGAGCTCAAAAAGCTGCGGGAAAAATATCCTGCCAAGGTGAAGGATGTGCGTGGTCGTGGCCTGATTTTGGGCATGGAGCTGACCAGCGAGGGTCGTCCTGTAGTAGAGCATTGCCTGGCCAATGGTGTCATCGTGAACTGCACCGCTGGCAGTGTAATTCGCATTGTACCGCCGCTGATTATTAGTAAGGAAGAAATTGATATGGTTGTGGCTGCTTTGGATAAGGCATTGGCAGCCATGTAGACAAGGGGATAGAAAATGGGTTTAAGAAATAAAGATTTGCTTTCCATTCACGACCTGACCGTCGGTGAAGTGGCAACTATTTTGGATGTTGCGAAAAAATTAAAGCGTAAACAAAAGGCTGGCGAGCCCCATCAGTATTTAAAGGGTAAGACCTTGGCAATGCTGTTTTCCAAGGCTTCCACCCGCACCAGAACCTCCTTTGAGGTTGGCTTTTGGCAGCTGGGCGGTCACCCGATTTATTTGAGCGATTCTGCTTCTCAAATTGGTCGTGGCGAGCCGATTCGCGACACTGCCCGGGTACTTTCTCGTATGGTTGATGGCATTATGATTCGCACCTTCTCCCATGAATCCGTGGTGGAGTTGGCTAAATATGCAAGTGTGCCGGTTATTAATGGTTTGACGGACCTTTTGCATCCCTGTCAGGCCTTGACAGATATGTTTACCATTCAAGAAAAGATGGAAGTGTTGAAGGGTCGTAAGCTTGTTTATGTAGGTGATGGCAACAACATGGCACATTCCCTGATGTATGCTTGCGCTAAGGTTGGTATGAGCATGGTTTGCGCCAGCCCCAAAGGCTATCAACCGGACCCCAAGGTTTTAGCTGAGGCGCAGGAGGATGCTTATCATACCGGCTGCACCATTACGGTGGAAGAGGACCTTTTCAAGGCTGCTAAGGGTGCGGACGTGCTGTACACCGACGTGTGGACCAGCATGGGCGAGGAAGCAGAGCGTGATATTCGCTTTAAGGCATTGCATAATTATCAAATTAACCAAGCACTGCTGGATGTGGCTCGTCCGGAATGCATTGTGCTGCACTGCCTGCCCGCCCATCGCGGGGAGGAAATCACTGATGAGGTTATTGAAGGACCCCATTCTGTGGTGTTTGACCAAGCTGAAAATCGCCTCCATGTACAAAAGGCCATCATGGCTCTTTTGATGAGTGACGAAGTCCTGTAAAAAAGAAAAAATTCTGTATACATGCTTAAAAACGCTAGTATTATGCATAAAAAAGTGTTATAATACAGGAAGTTTGTAAGATTATACACTGCGAATTGATTTTATGCAGTTTTAGGAGGCTAATTATCATGAAAAAAGAAGATATTAAGAAAGTAGTTTTGGCTTACTCCGGTGGCCTGGATACATCCGTTATCATTCCCTGGTTGAAGGAAAACTACAATGGCTGCGAAGTTATCGCTGCTTGTGCTGACTTGGGTCAAGGCGATGAGCTGGAGCCGGTACATGACAAGGCTATCAAAACCGGCGCTAGCAAATGCTACATTCTGGATTTAAAAGAAGAGTTCATTAAGGATTATGTATGGCCTACTGTTAAGGCTGGCGCTGTTTATGAAAAGAAATACCTGCTGGGTACTTCCTTCGCTCGTCCGCTGATTGCTAAAAAATTGGTTGAAATCGCTGAAGCTGAAGGTGCTGATGCTATCGCTCACGGTGCTACCGGCAAAGGCAATGACCAAGTTCGTTTCGAGCTTTCCGTAAAGGCTTTGAACCCTGATTTGGCTATTATCGCTCCTTGGCGTGAATGGGAGCTGCGTTCTCGTGACCAAGAAATCGACTACGCTGCTGCTCACAACATTCCTATTCCTGTATCCCATGACCATGACTATTCCATGGACCGCAACATGTGGCATCTGTCCCATGAAGGCTCCGATTTGGAAGATCCCTGGAATGCACCGAAGGACGAGCTGTTCATCGTAACCAATATTCCTGAAAAGGCTCCTGATAAACCGGAATATGTTGAATTGGAATATGTGGAAGGCGTTCCTGTTTCTGTAAACGGCGAAAAGCTGAGCCCCGCTAAATTGGTAGAAAAACTGAATGAAATCGGCATTCGCAATGCTGTTGGTATTACTGATATGGTTGAAGACCGTCTGGTAGGCATGAAATCCCGTGGCGTTTATGAAAACCCCGCTGGCGCTATTATCTACTACGGCCACAATGATTTGGAAAACCTGTGCCTGGACCGTGCAACCCAATCCTTCAAGCAACAAGTTTCCATTCGCTATTCTGAGCTGGTTTATGATGGCATGTGGTTCAGCCCCCTGCGTGAGGCTCTGGACGGCTTCGTAAACGAAACTCAAAAGACTGTTACCGGTACTGTTCGCATGAAACTGTACAAGGGCAATATTTACAGCGCAGGCGTAAAATCCCCGTACTCCCTGTACAGCCAAGAATATGTAACCTTCGGCGAAGACGAAGTTTACAACCAGGCAGCTGCTACCGGA
>CAMFZA010000179.1 GCA_946002345.1 uncultured Phascolarctobacterium sp.
CGTGAGGCCGGGGTGCTAGCGGGGGGGGCGGGGCGGCGATGGGGCATGGTGGTAGGCGGGGGGGGGCGCGCGGGCCGCCGCCGTGTTCGTGCGGGCCGTCGCCGGCTAGTGGGGTGAGCGGGGCGGGGGGTGTGGTGGGGGTTTGGCGCGTTTTCGGGCTGCTAGTGCCTTAGCTTCAGCGGGCGTTTTTGTCAGGTTCCAATACCTCGTTGGCCAATTCCATATACACCTGAGCTCCCTTGGATTTGGCATCATAATCAATAACAGGCTGCCCATGGCTGGGAGCTTCACTTAGGCGAACATTGCGTGGGATAATCGTCTGGTACATTTTAGCCTTGAAATATTTCTGTACTTCCTCCACAACCTCTTGAGAAAGATTGGTGCGACTATCGTACATAGTCATCAGCACACCCTCCAGCTTCAGTGCCGGGTTCAGATTACGCTGTACCAGCTGAATAGTATTCATGAGCATGGTCACACCCTCCAAGGCGTAAAATTCGCACTGAATAGGAATTAACACACTGCTAGCAGCCGTTAGACCATTAATAGTCAAAAGGCCCAAGGAAGGGGGGCAGTCAATTAAAACATAATCATAATTATGCTTTACCCGCTCCAAAGAATTTTTCAGGCGCCCTTCGCGATTCATCAAAGACACCAGCTCAATTTCTGCTCCTGCCAACTGGATAGTAGCCGGCACAATATCAAGTCTGTCGTAGGCTGTGTGCTTAATGACCTCCTGCATGGGAACATCATTAATAATCGTATCATAAATACATTGCTTTATATCACGTTTATCAAAGCCAAAGCCGCTGGTGGCATTGCCCTGAGGATCGCTATCAATCAAAAGCACCCTGCGGCCTAAAGCAGCCAGGCAGGCAGCAAGATTAACCGCTGTAGTCGTTTTGCCTACGCCACCCTTTTGGTTGGCCATAGCAATTACCTTTACCACTTCGCTTCACCTCTAGTCATAATTAGTCTAGTATATTGTATCATATTTTGCCCCTGCGCGGGCAATTTTTTTCTTCATAAACGACACAAAAAGCTTCGGTCAGGCGACTAATCCAGCCCTCGACCGAAGCTTTTGATTTGATATTCTCTTTATAGTTTTAATGTGTCCTGGTTTTGCTTCTCCGATTATGTTTCGCGTACAGAAAAATATTTGTTTTTGTCCAAAACGTCATGGAGCAAGTTTGTTGCTCCTTCAATAAGCTGGCGCTTTTGCTCAGGTGTTACATTGCCTTCCCGAGTAATTTTAATATTTACATAGGGCATATTATACCTCCTTTATTGGCAGCACCTAATAGAAAATTTTTCTCTTCAAAGTGCTTTATTAAAATGCGACGCATCTTAATAGCCGCCGCCACCGCCACCGTGGCCGCCGTCGGAGCTGCTGGTAGAAACGCTACCCGCTCCTCGATGCCCCTGTTTTGGTTTAGGAGTGGAGGTGACTTTTGTATATAGATAGGTGTCATGCTCATTTTCCAAGTTAAAGCTCCCCTGGTCCAGATAAGCATCCGCGCTCACCTCGCGGCATACATTACTCATCGCAGCAATAAGGCTCTTTTTATAAGCAGAGGCTACGGCCACACCTGCGACAAGGGCGCCCACCACTGCCAACCAAGGGAATTCCTTTTCCGGCTGCCAGCCCTTGCCGTGCTTTTGGTAATAAGCCATGAGCTCATCCACTCGCTTGGCGTAGGTTTTGTAAGCACCGGCCTCGTCACCCTTTTTAAGGTATGGCACTGCCGCCTTAGAGATATACTCCGTACCGGGAATGCCCACTACAACATCCTTTAGCTTTCTGTCGGTGCTGATGTACCATTGGCGTTGGTCCGTTACCTGCAGGAAAACGATGTTGCCGTTGGGGCCATCGTTAAAGACCTTATCTATGAGCTGATTAGCATAGATGCCGGGCTTGGCGTTGCCGATGGAGCCCATGGTTACTACAGCGCAACGAATGCTATATTTTTGCTCCACCGTCTGTAGCTGGGCCTGAACCTGCGCCCGTTCGCTTGCAGTCAGGAGATGGGCCTTGTCCACTAGGCTGGGCGTTGCTGCCAAGGCTGTTGCTGCACTAAGAAGCAGGGCTGCTACTAAGGTTAAAATTATCAATAGTTTCTTCATTTAGCCCGCCCCCTTACAAAATAGAATACAAAACGCCAAAGGCAATAACCACAGTGATGACAAAGGCCATCAGCATACGGTTGCGCAGCTTGCTCTCATCAATAGGCAAACTGCCTACCACCTCGCCAGTCTGTCCGTTCATCATAAAGGTATAAGGCGTGTCCTTATAGCGTGTGGTTAAAATCCACACGGGAACCATAGCGTAGTGTACGCCACTAGCACCCTTAACAAAGGCACAATCATTCTCCGGCTGCACGCTGTCATAGCCATTTACAGTCTGAGCTAGGCACAGCTCTGCACTTTTATTGATGCGCTCATCCGCCCGCAGAACTGCCGCATCCGCATCCACATCATATTTATCGGCTAAGTAGCCTGCCATGTAACCAGTGGCAAAAGGCACCATCTCTCTATAATCAAAGGGCTCAATGCTCTCCATAAAGGCATCGTCCATTTTCACGGACCCATCCACAGGAATGCGCTCAAATTTCATGCAGCCTTGACGCTGACAATTATAAAAACTAGTGCTGGTCATAATAGCATCGCCTGTATCCACAACCATACTGCGACTAGCTTTATAGCTGCCTTGGGCATCGATATTAGCATCAAAAAGCCAGAAGGGCACATACATACCTTGAATAGCTTCCACGCGATTATTAGCTGTAAAGGCATCGGGTAGCAGCGGCTTGCCCTCGTAGAATTTTTTGAGGGCGGCAACGGCTTCTTCCTTGGTCTTCTTAAAGGGAATAATATAGTCGGGCTTCAGCATGCCGCTGAAGCGGCTAGGTAGCATGGTGGGATTGCCGCAGTAGCAGCATTCTGTGGCCATGGTGTTGGCATCGCAGACTATTTCCGCACCGCAGCTGGAGCAGGTAAAGGCCTTCATTAGCTCTGCTTCCTGCTGCTCCCATTCATTGCCCGCTGCGGCTGTGTCCCATTTGGCCTCCTTGGCTGCTTGGGCGGCGGCAGCAGCGGCTTCCTTCTGGGCGTAATATTCTTCTACCGTTTTTATTTCCAGCTCTGTGCCGCAATATTCGCAGGTGACCTTTTCGGCACCGGGTCGAAAGCTTAGCGGCGCACCGCAGCACAAGCATTTATAGCTAACGCTGGTATCTGCCATCAAATTCACTCCTTAGTTCTTATTGGATATCCCTTTCATCGAATAAATCACCACATTCGGGGCAGAACTTGGGCGGATTTTTCGGGTCAGGCGGAACCCAACCACATTTATCGCATTTATAGAGAGGTGCAGCGGCAGGCTTTTTCGCACCGCAGTTGGAGCAGAACTTGCCTTGATTTACGGCACCACAGCTGCAAGTCCAACCAACAGGAGCAGTTGGCTGGGGCTGTCCGCATTCGGAGCAGAACTTGCCCGTGTTACCGCTGTGTCCGCAGGAGCAGGTCCAGCCGTTTTGAGGTTTTGGCTCCGGCTTCGGCTGACCACAATTAGCGCAGAACTTGCCTTGGTTTACAGCACCACAAGCACAGGTCCAGCCAGCAGCAGGAGCTTGAGGCGCAGGCTGCTGAGGATAGACCTGATGTGGAGCATAGCCTCCCTGAGGAGGATAACCTTGCGGGCCGCCGGAATAACCACCCTGAGGCTGGTAAGCCATTTGTTGATTGATAGCGTTCATCATATTAGCACCCTGAGCGCCGGCCATGCCCATGCCCATGAAGCCCATCATAGCTCCGGCCTCATTAGCGGCAGCAGTTTGCATAGCAGTACCGGTTGCACCGGTCATATAGGCTGCACGAGCATTAGGGTTGCCGAGAGCTTGCTGGTCGCGAATATATCTTTCGTCTTCTTCGCTGGCCTTAACACTGCTCACACCAAAGGATACTACTTCGATGCCACGCAAATCCCGCCATTTCTTGCTCAAAACCTCGTTGAGCTCGTCGCCAATTTCCTCCGCATGGGCAGGCAATGCGCTGTAGCGCACGCCCTGCTCACTCATCACGCCAAAGCCACTAATGAGGCCCAACAAAA
>CAMFZA010000180.1 GCA_946002345.1 uncultured Phascolarctobacterium sp.
GGTGAAGGCTGTGATGGCATTGGCGAAGATAAGCCGCTCCAGCTGTTGTTTGTTGGCTAAGGCTTCGTTATAAAGAGCGGCGGTGGTTTGATGATTATTAAGCAAGGATTTGCGTGCGTAATTGGCTGCATCGATGGCTTCGGCAGCGGTTTTACATTCAGTTGTTACATGGTAAATGCCACTGCGTAAGCGTAGCTTAAGGAAGGGATATTGCTTGGTAACATAATCCATAAAGTGATTATTAATAGCATCTACGCGAGCTTCAGCGTCGGCGATGTTTTCGTACGGTCGGAAAAGAATGAACTGGTCTGACTAAATGCGGGAAAAAAGAATGTTTTTCTTATTGCTAAGAGCATCGGAAACAAAGCTCGTAAAGATTTGCAGGAGCTTGTCGCCGAAGGCAAAGCCGGATTTTTGGTTAATAAGATTAAAGCGATCAAAATCAGTGTAGATAACGGCGTGATTCTTCGCTTGACCGCTGACGATCATCTGCTCCATTTGCTCACGGAATTGGGAGAAGGGAATGAGTCCGGTCAGGGAATCGGCCTTGTTTTCGCTGAGAGCTCCTCTATGGCAGGCATTAAGGTCCATGCTTTTGGCGTGGTGAGCGGTAATAATCTTGGTCAGCTCGTTGAGCTGCTGCTTGGTCTGGCGTGACCAGTGTCTAGCTTTATTGCATACAGAAAAGATTACTAAGCCAGTCATTTGTCCCTGCCAAAACATGGGAGCAAGCAAAAGGCTTTTCGCATTGGCCTTTTTTGCTGCCTCAAAAAAGGTGTTATGCTCAATATCAAGAGCCTCCGCGCTGATTTCAATCAAGCCCGATTCATCACGAAGCCGAAAAACCTTGCGAAATAATTCCTTATCAAAGCTAAAGCTATCCTGTAGGCAGAAGGGTGAGGCGTTTTTGGCCCAAAAGCAGGCCTTAGTAGCCGTACAGTCAGCCAAATTCATGTTAATAATACTGATGCGGTCCAAATGAAAACGCATGCCGATAACCTTGAGCAGCAGATTCATAGCATCCTCTACGGAAAGACTGGTTTCAAAAATTTCAAATGCCGTGGCAATGGGGTCGTTTTGAAAATAGCGTGCATCCAGTCTATTGCTGGCATGCACGTCTTTATTGCGAAGATGCTGGTAACGATTCAAATCATCGCAGAAAAGATAAGTATCGCGACCATTAAATTTTGCTTGGTAAAGGGCCCAATCGGCATTTTCCATAAGCTGGTCGAAGGTAAAGCCGGTAGTGTTTTCCGGCAAAAAGCAAATACCGATGCTGCAGCTTAGGGTATCCGTTTGGTTGAGCATTTCCACATCGCGGATGTGCTGCATAAGACGATTGAGCTTTTGGATTAAGTCGATACGAGTGATACTGGGGAAATAAAGAATAAATTCATCACCGCCAAAGCGGGAAATAATGGTGTCGGAGGGGAGCACTTCTTTAAAAATGGTAGAGAGCTCTAGCAAAACATGGTCGCCAAAAAGATGACCATAGGTATCGTTAATCTGCTTGAAGAAGTCTATATCCACAATGGCGAAGGCGCAGGTATCGAAGGGATTCTTGTTGTGGAGCTCGTTGTTAATCAGCTCCATGCCATGGGCATGGTTATAAAGCCCTGTTAAGGAATCAAGCTGGGTTTTCTTTTCCAGCTGCTGAGCCTTTTCAGTAAAGGTCGTAATGTCCTTAATAGTGCCTAAAATAACATAAGCGTTATTATCTTCGTCCGGGAGGAGCATGCCCTGTACGAAACAGGTGATGTGCTTGCCGTCGGAAACACGAGTCCCCTCGCTGTACAGCGGCTGGGCTACATCACCTAAAAAGAATTGCTTCACCTTATCACGATACTGAGCATCGATGGAACTATCGTAATCAATGTTTTGCAGGAAGTCTTCTACTTGGGTAAGCACATTCAAGCAATTGTCGTAGACTGTTAAGGTATCTTTAGCGGAAACATATTCAAAGGCGTCCAGTTTACTTGCTTCCAAAATAAGGGACAGCTTTTGTAGCTTGCAGAGGCAGCTGGGCGTGGGCGCCGGGCCACGCATGCAGTGCAGGGTTGTTCTTGCCTTGTCCATAAAAATCCCCTTCAGCGCCAGAAAACAACTGGCAGAAAATTTCGTCATAAAGGTCTAACCCTATTATAAAGCATTCTATATGAAAAAGGCAAATATATTTTGCTGAATTAGGAAAAAGAAGGATTAGACAAAAAAGATGACTGCGTAAGTACGAACGCAGTCATCTTTTTGAGGAGAATGTGGTCATAGTAGCATGCTAATCAAATGCTTTGGAAGGAATATGGTCAAGGTCAAGGCTGTAAAATCAGGAAGGGTAGAAATGCAAATCTTGATTAGCATCTGCTTACTACGCTTTGATTATAACATATTCTGTTGGGGTTAGCAAGTGCTAATTGAGAAGGTTTTACTTTTTCTGCGTTTTTTTCTTGAGCCTTTGCAGGAAGGCTTCCACATCCAGCTTTTTCCCCTGCAAAATAGCCGTGAGACGGGCCTGCACCAGGTCATCGGTGCTGGTGCGCAGTGCTGCATAGATAGCCTGACGCATACTTTCGGACAAAAAGGACGGGCCCCAGGCCTCCAAAACATCGCAGGCACAGCTGCGCAAAAGCTCGTGAATGGAGGTTAAAGCCGCATGGAGGATGGTTTCCCCCTGGCCGGGGTGGCTACGCAGATAGTGTAGGGGCACCACCAAGGAGTGAAGGTCGTTGGCGTACAGGGGCAGGCTTGCGGTGATTTGGGCAAGGACTCGCTCTGAACGGGTGCCGCCTTCATAGGAGAGTAAATAGGGCAGTAGGGTGTATTCCGTGGGATGAGCTAGCCAAAAATCGTAGAGCTGCTGCCAAATATCTAACTCCAGCTCGTAGGCTAAATCGGCCAGCTGGTAGTTTACCTGATCCTCCACGAAGATGCGGGAGGTAATGATGGGCTCCCAATTGGTGTTATAAACCATTTTGTCACAGTCTGCAATGAGCTCATTGAGCTGGTTAGGTGTGAGGGAATAGAGGGTGTTATCCTCCTGCATTTCCCGCAGGGAGTTGGCTATGGTAATCATATCCAGCATGTCCTCAGGCTTCACGGACAGATAGAGGGCGTGGTGCAATAAATGCTTCAGCATGCTGTAAAGGTCGATGTCGGTTAAATTATAATTTTCCCGCACGGCCTCGGGACGGTAATGGAGGAGCAGCATCATGTAGTTGCCTAAAATGGCAATGGCACTTTTGTAGCAGGGGTAATCAAGCATCGGCTGCTGCAAGAATTTATCCAGCTGGGTGGCTTGAATAAGCTTGACGGCAAGGGGTGGGTATTCCACATCGATATCGGGGCCATTTTTAAGGAGCCACAGGCGGTGGTCCTCATCGGGGCACTGGCAGTCGATAATGGCAAAAACCTTGCCCCAGCCCTTGGTGCAGCCCAAAAGCTCCCACACAGCGTGCTGGGAAATATAGTTGTTGGCACGACAGCTATAGAGAAAGGCGAAGGTGAATTCTTCGCAGTGGGCTGTAGTCACCAAATCACGCCACAGCTGGGGGTCCTCCTGTTCGATGTGCTGCATGCCGTATAGACCAAAGAGCAGAAAGGCAAATTTTAAGGTTTCCCGGTGGCGGGAATTGTAGAGCAGGCGGCGGGCCAGGTCGAAGGCGGTTTCGTTCATATCATCGCTGTCGAAGCTGGTGATGAAGGGGTCGGCGTATTCGGCCATGGACATGTCTTTGAGGTCCTGGCAAAGCTTTTGGTAGGCCTTGGGGTCGGGCTCGCGCAGGTAATCGCGCAGGTCCTTAAGGAGGGTGCTGGCATCTTCCTCGCTGGAGGGCATGTCTGCGGTGTAGAAAAAGGCGTCGGCGTGGCCCAGTTCCACGATGTTGGTGATGTCGCTGCCGTCGGGCAATGTTCTTTCCGTGAACACGCCATCCTCATCCATATGCTGTTGTATGAAGTCGTAGAGTGATTGTTGCATAGTTTTTTATGATTACCTAAAAAATGTGGTTAGATGCTCTGAACTAATTTATGAAATTCGTAATAAGTAAGCATCATGCTCGCGGTGATTTTTCGAAGGCGTTACTTGGGTAACAGCCACGCA
>CAMFZA010000181.1 GCA_946002345.1 uncultured Phascolarctobacterium sp.
CTGGCACTGATAACAGTATCTGCACCGGTTACAATGTCACCACCGGCTAATACGGCGGGGATGGAGGTTGCACCGGTCTCGTCGGCAACGATGTTGCCGCGCTTGTTGACCTCTAAATCCGGAGTGGTGTCTTTAATGAGGGGGTTAGGACCTTGACCGATGGCCATAACCACCATGTCAACGTCTAATACATACTCGCTGCCAGGAATAGCCACAGGGCTGCGGCGTCCGCTAGCGTCCGCCTCGCCCAGCTCCATCTTAACGCACTTCAGGCCACTTACCCAGCCCTTTTCGTTGCCCTCAATGGCCACAGGGTTATTCAAAAGGCGCAGCTCAATGCCTTCTTCCTTAGCATGGCCGATTTCTTCCTTACGGGCAGGCATTTCGTCCTCGCCGCGGCGGTAAACGATATACACCTTCTCTGCGCCCAAACGCTTAGCAGTACGGGCAGCGTCCATGGCCACGTTACCAGCGCCCACAATAGCCGCCTTTTTGCCAACGTATACAGGGGTTGCTACACGGGGGAATTGGTAAGCCTTCATCAGATTAACACGGGTCAGGAACTCATTGGCGGAATAAACGCCATTGAGGTTTTCGCCCTCAATATGCATGAAGTGAGGCAAGCCAGCGCCAGTACCAACGTAAACGGCACTAAAGCCCTCCTCCTCCATTAATTCCTTAATGGTAAAGGTACGACCGATAATAGCATTCACAACGATGTTAACACCCAGCTTTTTCAAGCCAGCAATTTCGTGCTGCACAATTTCCTTGGGCAGACGGAATTGAGGAATGCCGTACATGAGCACGCCGCCAGCCGCATGCAGTGCTTCATACATGGTCACATCGTAGCCCATTTTAGCCAAATCACCGGCACAGGTCAAGCCGCTAGGGCCACTGCCCACCACAGCAACCTTTTTGCCCTTGCGCTCTGCAGGAGCCTCCACATCATTGTCTAAGCCATTTTCCCGAGCATAATCGGCCACAAAGCGCTCCAAGCGACCAATAGCCACCGGCTCACCCTTAATGCCCAAAATGCACTTGCCCTCGCATTGGTTTTCTTGGGGGCAAACACGACCGCAGACGGCGGGCAGGGCGCTCTTGCGCTTCAAAATTTTGTAGGCCTCAGCAAAATTCTCCTGAGCTACCTCATGGATAAACTTGGGAATTTCGATATTAACAGGGCAGCTACCCACGCAGCGAGGCTTGGGGCAGTTCAGGCAGCGCTGTGCCTCATCCACTGCCATTTCCTTAGTATAGCCCAGAGCTACCTCTTCAAAATTTTTGTTGCGAACATTGGCCGGTTGTTCCGGCATCGGGTTTCTCATTCCTCCACGCATTTGCAATGACCTCCGCAGCTATATTCCAGGACCTCCTGGTCATGATACATTCTTTGACGCATCATCAGATTAGCAAAATCAACCTGATGGGCATCGAATTCAGGACCATCAACACAGGCGAATTTATTCTCGCCACCCACCATGACACGGCAGCCACCGCACATGCCGGTGCCATCAACCATAATAGTATTCAGGCTGGCAATAGTCTTAACACTAAAGGGCTTGGTGGTTGCAGCCACATTCTTCATCATGATTACAGGACCGATGGCCAACACATAATCAATCTTAACGCCCTCCTCCAGCATTTTCTTGAGAGGATCAGTTACAAAGCCCTTGTGACCCACGGAGCCATCGTCGGTGGTCAGGATAACCTCGTCACTAATAGCGGCCATTTTCTCTTGCCAAATAATTAAATCCTTGCTGCGCGCGCCGATGATGGAAATCACCTTATTGCCCAGCTCATGATAAGCACGAGCGATGGGGTAAACAGGTGCAACACCGATACCACCGCCCACTACAACTACGGTGCCGAAATTGCCCATCTCGGAGGGACGACCCAAAGGACCAACCACGTCTAGAATGTCATCGCCAACACCAAGCTTTTCACACAGATAATGGGTACTGTTGCCAATGGCTTGGATAATCAGAGTAATAGTGCCAGCCTCCCGATTAAAGTCAGCAATGGTCAGGGGTACACGCTCGCTGAACTCATCAGTGCGCACGATCACAAATTGACCAGGCTTACACTTGTGAGCAACCAGGGGTGCATCCACCACCATTTCATAAACCTGCGGAGCAATCAACTCTTTGGTAATAATTTTTGCCATAATTCTCCTCCTGCAATACTTCACATCCACATGAAGCTTATTTCTTGACTAATCTATCTGCACAGGCCTGAGCCTCAGCATAAATCTTTTCTTCATCAAAGGTTAAAAGCTTGCCACTCTCCAAGACCTTTTTACCGTTGATAATAACGGTGTCGGCATCACTGCTGTTGGCCGCATAAACCAGCTGGGAAAGCTTGTTGTGACGGGGGTACCAATAGGGCTTGTGAGTGTCCCAAAGCACCACATCAGCTAATTGGCCAGCCTCCAGATTGCCCAAATTGGCAAAGCCCAAAACCTTGGCACCATCCACGGTAGCCATATCCCAGGCCTTAGCCGCCGGCACTACCAGCGGATCAAAGGTGGTAGCCTTATGCAGCATGGCCACAGCCCGGCATTCCTCCAGCATGTCCAAATTATTATTGCTGGAAGCGCCATCGGTGCCCAAACCA
The DNA here is from genome assembly GCA_946002345.1 of uncultured Phascolarctobacterium sp. GTDB lineage: Bacteria > Bacillota > Negativicutes > Acidaminococcales > Acidaminococcaceae > Phascolarctobacterium_A. The sequence continues at coordinate 2,614 of CAMFZA010000181.1, forward strand.
ACGCAAATGCCCTTGGCCAGCATCTTCTGTACCGGGGGAATACCCCTGGCCAGCTTCAGATTGCTTTGGGGGTTATGGGCTACGCGCACTTTTTTCGCAGCCATAATATCCATATCTGCATCGGTCAGGTGCACTGCATGAGCAGCAATAGTGCCCAGCTCAAACATGCCCAGCTTATCCATCATGGCAATAGGCGTAATGCCCTGCTCCTTTACATAGCTATCAACCTCAAATTTGGTTTCGCACAGGTGCATTTGAATTTCCGCCTTGTGGTCTGCCGCAGCCTTGATAACCTTTTCCAAATAAGGCACGGGGCAGGTATAGGGAGCATGGGGACCATAGGAAACACGAATGAGTCCTTCCCCTGCGCCCTGCCAATTTTCGGCAAGCACATCATTTTCGGCCAGCTTCGCATCAGCATCGGGAGCGACGCCAATGAGACCACGGCACAGGTTGGCACGAATGCCAGTTTCCACGCAGGCCTTAGCCACATCCTCCATAAAGCAGTACAGATCAGCAAAACAGGTGGTGCCACCCTTGAGCATTTCCACAATACCCAGCATAGCGCCCCAATAAATATCATTGGCATCCATCTTGGCTTCAATGGGCCAAATTTTGTTTTCCAGCCAATCCATCAGGGCCATATCATCCGCATAGCTACGCAGGAGCGTCATGGACACATGACCATGGGTGTTGACCATGCCGGCGGTGGCCAGCTTGCCCTTGCCATCCACTACCTGGGCCTCTGCAAAGCCAGCAGGCACTTCTGCGCCCACATAGACAATCTTTTTATCCTCAATAGCGATATTTTGCAGCTCCCCGTTAGGAGTATGCAGTAGCTCTACATTCTTGATCAATAATTTACTCAAAATAGCACCTCCCCGGCTTTCTTTATTCCTCGCCCCGTTGGCGCTTAGAATAATGCTCCTCGTAAAAGGTATGCATAGCTTCAGAATCAGCTGCATCCAGCTCGTGCAGCTTGCCACCGCAGCTTTTGCACAAAACCACGATTTGGGCCGCCTTTTCCAAAATCTCTGCGACCAAAAGGGCCTCCGCCAAATCCTTGCCCCAGCAAACGGCACCATGGTTGGCCAAAAGGGCTGCCTTGCGCCCGGCCAAGGCCTGCACTGCAGCATCCGCCAGCTCTTGGGTGCCTGTCAGGGCGTATTGAGCGCAATTAACCCTGCCACCGCAGATCTGCACAATATCCTCGATAATGGCTGGCACATCCTCATGCATGGCGGATAAGGCGCTGGCATAAATGCTGTGGGTGTGAATCACCGCCCCAGCATCGGGAAAGGCCTTATAAATGGCCACATGCACCTTGGTTTCCGAGGAGGGAATATGCTTACCACTAAGCACCTGACCCTCTCCATCCACCAACACAATATCGCTGGGCAGTAATTTTTCGTAGCCCAGTCCCGAGGGTGTAATGGCAATGCCCTTGCGAGTGCGGAAGCTAAGATTCCC
>CAMFZA010000182.1 GCA_946002345.1 uncultured Phascolarctobacterium sp.
ATGATTTCCGGATGTGGCTGCTCCTCCTTTTTGCAGTCCACATATACGTTATCGTTGCCAGCGCCGTGCATCTTGGTGAATTCTATTTTCATGGCACTGCCTCCTTTAAATGCTACTCATATCATTATAACATAAATAGACCATTTTACACCAGCTAAGAAGAAATTTATCACTATTTTTCATTCACATTCAACATATGCATTCAGCCAAGCAAAGCAGATACACCCTTGATATTATTTCTTATTCTTATCCAGGTTCAGTACTAAGTCACTGCCACCCCACGTGTAAGCTCTAGTTATGTCGATATCTGTTATTCAATACTTCCCTAACGCCAGTAGGCGCTGGTACGCAAAGCCACATTTTCCTGTAAATTACGATAGAAAAATTGATAATCATATAAATGATAAACACCTGCAGCGAAGATATCTAAAACAGGTGGATAGGCCTGTGGCGTAATCTTACTATTGATTTTCAGCGTTCCTCGCTCTGTGTCAAGCCACGCACCGCAAAAATAAGGCTGCTCCTTTTTGATATTAGCACTGTAATCAGTAAAGCAGGCACCCTTGTTATGCAAGGCGCTGGCATAATTATTATCTGTGCGCCAAGTCAAGGGGTTGATAGCCTTTGTTTTAACACCTGCAGGCACCATCAAGGAAGCATTGACAGCTGGGCTTTCGGAGTTAAAACTTACAATGACACCGACGTCAGCGGCACCCTGAGCTATTTTTATATATGGGTAGGCGGCCAGCTCTTTTTCAGTGATACGCCAACCAATGGCATAGCAGGCAACCAAGCGCTTTGCCACCTCGGGCTCAGCACCAAACTCCTTCAAAAGCCGGATGCACATATCCGCGCCTTGAGAAAAGCCTGCCAAAACCACAGGCTTATTACTCTGTTGCAAATAGGCTTGGAATGCTGCCCGCACGTCCTCATAAGCCAGCTGCAAATACTGCTCCTGCTCACGAGGGGGTAGCTTGTAGGCAGCTAAGGATATCTGCCGATAATAGGGTGCATACATGGTGCAGCTTGCGTCATAAATGCCCCGCTCCATGTTCAGCGCCCCCACGAAGGCTCGCCGCTCACCGCTCTGCCTGTCGTCCAGCGTCAGATTGTAGTTGCCAACGCCGCCCAAAGTGACCGTGGGACAAATCAAAAAGCAGTCCACCGCCCTATCCTTGCCCTCCTGCCAATAAGCCCAATTGTGTGCATCAGTGTAATCCAAAGACGCGGCTTCGCCAACCGTGCCCAATATTCCGCCCACAAACAGGCACAGCACCAGCAAGGCAGCTTCAATGAAGCGTTTAATCAGTGTGAATAACATATCCGCTCACCTCTTTAATTATATTATTCTACACTGATGCCTTTTTACCTGCAAAAAAAGACTGCCACCCTAAAACTAGGCGACAGTCTTTATAAGCTATTATTTTAAAACTACATCAATAGCGCCATTGCGGAGCACAACCTCTGCTTTTTCGCCATTTTTGATTTCACCGGCCACGATTTTGCGACCCAGGATATTTTCCACAGTGTGCACAATGAGGCGCTTCAAGGGTCTTGCACCGAAGGCAGGATCAAAGCCAGCCTGGGCCAGGAAGGCCACTGCCTCATCAGTAGCAGTTAAGGTCAGCTCTAGCTGCTTGTTCAGGCGTTCGCCCAACTCGTGCAGTACCAGCTTAACGATGTCCTTAATTTGCTCCTGTTGCAGGGGCTTGAAGGTGACGATATCATCCACACGGTTCAAGAACTCCGGACGGAAGAAGTTCATCAGCATTTGCTGAATCTTTTCTCTATCCATTTGACCTTGGTTCTTCATGATTTCGCTGCTGCCCAGGTTACTGGTCATGATAATCAGGGTGTTCTTAAAGTCCACGCTGCGGCCCTGACCATCGGTCAGGCGACCATCATCCAAAACCTGCAGCAGTACGTTGAAGACATCTGCATGAGCCTTTTCGATTTCGTCCAGCAGGATGACACAGTAGGGGTGACGGCGTACAGCCTCGGTAAGCTGGCCACCCTCGTCATAGCCCACATATCCTGGAGGGGCACCGATCAGGCGGGACACAGTGTGCTTCTCCATGTATTCGCTCATATCGATGCGCACCATGTTGCGCTCATCATCAAAGAGTACCTCGGCCAGGGTCTTAGCCAGCTCGGTTTTGCCCACACCGGTGGGGCCTAGGAAGATAAAGGAGCCAATGGGACGGTTGGGGTCCTTGATGCCCGCACGGGCACGAACCACGGCCTCGCTGACGGCCTTAACTGCCTCGTCCTGGCCCACAACACGCTGGTGCAGGATTTCCTCCAGATGTACCAGCTTCTCACGCTCACCGCTGCCTAAACGGGCTACAGGGATGCCAGTCCAGGTGCTTACCACCTTGGCAATATCCTCCTCGTCCACCTCTTCCTTCAGCAGTACATTATCATTGCCCTGCTCGTCCTTGGTGGACAGAGTGGAGAGCTCCTTTTGCAGAGCGGGCAAACGACCATATTTCAGCTCGGCCAGCTTGTTCAAATCATAATCGCGCTCGGCCTGCTCCATTTGTTGTTTCACAGCATCGATTTCCTTCTTGACCTCGCGCACGCGAGCAATGGAAGCCTTTTCTGCATCCCAACGCTTTACCAGCTCATCGTTGGCCTTACGCAGCTTATCCAGCTCCTCGTTAAGCTTTACCAAGCGTTCCTTGGAGGCATCATCATCCTCCTTAGCCAAGGCTTGAGCTTCAATTTCCAGCTGCAAAATGCGGCGCTTGCTTTCGTCCAATTCGGTAGGCAAGCTGTCGATTTCCGTACGCAGACGAGCGGCAGCCTCATCCACCAAATCGATAGCCTTATCCGGCAGAAAGCGATCGTTGATGTAGCGGTTGGACAGCACAGCAGCTGCTACCAAGGCAGCATCCTTGATACGCACGCCGTGATGCACCTCGTAGCGTTCACGCAGGCCACGCAGGATGGAGATGGTGTCCTCCACACCTGGCTCCTTAACCATTACGGGCTGGAAGCGGCGCTCTAAGGCACTGTCCTTTTCAATATATTTACGGTATTCATTTAAAGTAGTGGCGCCAATGCAGCGTAGTTCACCACGAGCCAGCATGGGCTTAAGGATATTGCCTGCGTCCATAGCGCCCTCGGCAGCACCTGCACCTACGACAGTGTGCAGCTCATCGATAAACATGATGATTTGACCGGCGCTGTCGCTGACAGCCTTGAGCACCTTTTTCAAGCGCTCCTCAAATTCACCACGGAATTTAGCACCGGCAACCAGCGCTGCCAAATCCAGTGCATATAAGGTCTTATTCTTCAGGCTTTCCGGCACATCACCGGCCACAATGCGGCGGGCAAGGCCTTCGGCAATGGCAGTTTTACCAACACCCGGTTCACCAATGAGCACAGGGTTATTCTTTTTGCGACGACTCAAGATTTCGATAACACGACGAATTTCCTCGTCACGACCGATAACAGGGTCCAGCTTGCCCTCCTTAGCCTTAGCAGTCAAATCCTGACCATATTTTTCCAGTGTCTTTTTGGTTTCTTCATCTGCAGCGGTATTTTGGTACTGCATCCAAGCGGCCTCAACCTTCTTTTTGTCGATGCCATATTTGCGGAACAAAGAAACAACATCATTATCCCCATCGCTGGCCATGGTGGCTACCATGTCACCCACGCTAATGGCACCCTTAGCATTTTGGTTGAGCAGCGCCATAACTCTGGCAAAGCCAGTGCCCATCATCAGCTGCCGGTCCTGACCCTTGACGCCAGGGATTTTTTCTACCAAAGCCTTCGCCTCCTGAGTGAAGGCAGCTTCATCAATATGCAGGCTTTGCAGCAAATATTTAAAGAAGCCTTCACTGCCACACAGGGCAGCCAAAACATGGGCCGTAGTCAGCTCCTGATGATAACGCATCACAGCCTGCTGTTGGGCTGCTTCTAAAATCGATTTCAGCTCTTCGCTGTAGTTTTCATTCATAATCTTTTCCTCCTGTATCTATTACCTTGCCCTCCATAATTCAAACAGTTTGCCTCCCCTTTGACGCTAAGACCTACGTTGTCGCAAGCGCAGTGCAGCGAGAACGTGTTG
>CAMFZA010000183.1 GCA_946002345.1 uncultured Phascolarctobacterium sp.
TGTGCTTCAAGCATGGTACCAAGGGCTTTTTCAGCTCCAGCTCCATTTTGTTCGGCATCATCGCTGGCTATATTGCGGCCTTCATTATGGGAATGGTGCTGCCTACCACCGGTGTTACCGCCCAAGGTGCGACCTTCACTAAATCCTGGGTGTTGAACTGGGACAAGGTGGCTAATGCTGGCTGGTTTGCTGTGCCCGAATTCATGCCCGTGGACATCATTTTTGATATGCGCGCCATTATTCCCGTGTGCATCATGTTCGTCGTTACTGCCGTTGAAACTGTGGGCGATATCTCCGGCGTTATGGAGGGCGGTCTCGAGCGGGAGGCCACCGATAAAGAGCTGGCTGGTGGCGTAATCTGCGATGGCTTGGGCTCCAGCTTTGCTGCATTATTCGGCGTGCTGCCCAACACCTCCTTCAGCCAGAACGTAGGCCTGGTAGCCATGACCAAGGTTGTGAACCGCTTTGCCTTGGCCACCGGCGCCGTGTTCCTCATTCTCTGTGGCCTGATTCCCAAGCTGGGCGCACTTGTTTCCATCATGCCCCAATCCGTGCTGGGTGGCGCAGCTGTCATGATGTTCTCCAGCATCGTAGTCAGTGGCATTCAATTGATTACCAAAGAAAAATTAACGCCGCGCAATCTGACCATTGTGGCAGTTGCTCTCGGCGTTGGTTATGGCATGGGTGCTAACCCCGGTATTTTGGCTCACGCACCTGCAGCTGTTAAATTGATTTTTGGTGGCTCTGGCATTGTGCCCGCAGCTTTGGTAGCCATTATTTTGAATATCGTCCTGCCCCGAGATTAAGGCATTGGCGTAAATCGCGCACGGTATCAATATCAAAAAGCTCATACTTATCCTGAACCTGTACCAAGCGTACCCGTTCAGGATATTTTTTTGCTAAAACACCGCCCCCCTTATCCTGGGGCAGGGAGGTAAGCTCAGGGGCCAAATCAGCAGGGAAAATCATGGGATTGCCCGGGGACTGACCATAGGCCAGCCTTTGAATAGCGTAGGGAGTTTTTACAAAGCTGGCACAGAGCTTGGCGACGCTCTGCCAGCGCAAAAAGGGCTGATCGCTGGTGCAAAAGGCATAGCCCAACAGTGAAGGCGCTGCGCAATAGGCCATGCCCAGCCGCACGGTGTCGTTTAAATAGGGCTTGTCGTGGAGTATATAGGGAATGTGCTGCTCCTGGCACAGGCGAGCAATTTTTTCGTAGCGCGTAACCACCACTCTTTGGGCAAAAATATCCTGGGTGGCAGTCAAAATATATTGAATTAGGGGCTGCCCCTGAAAGTCCTGCAACAGCTTATTGCTGCCAAAGCGGGCGCTGTGACCTGAGGCCATAATAATGCAGCCCATGGGAAATAATGTGCTCATGATTTTATCCTTCGTCCATCCTCAATAACAAAGTGAACAGCCTTCACTGCTTCTTAAATTCTACATAAAAATACAATATCCTTTTAATTCCCTGGCAGTTATGGTAAAATATAATAGAATAATTGCGAGTAAATGCATATGGAGGGCTTTTTATGCTTACTATCCGTGAGATTAAAAAGGCTGCCACTCTCGAAGAGGCTTGGCAGCTGAACCAAAAGCGTCCTAACAGGGTCATGGGCGGTATGCTGTGGATGCGTTTATCCAAGGGCAATGTGGCCACTTTGATCGACCTGAGCGCTTTGGGCTTGGACAAAATAGAGGAAAAGGACACAGAATTCAGCATCGGTGCTATGGTTACCCTGCGTCAGCTGGAGCTCCATGCAGGCATTGCAGCCTATACCAACGGCGCCATGAAGGAAGCACTGCGCCATATTGTGGGCGTGCAGTTTCGCAATCTGGCCACCGTGGGCGGCAGTGTGTTTGGCCGCTTCGGCTTTAGTGATGTCTTAACGATTTTGCTGGCCTTGGATGCCAAGGTTGAATTATATAAGGGCGGCATCATTCCCATGAGCGAATTTGCTAATATGCCTTATGACCGCGATATTTTGGTGCGGGTAATCATTCCCAAGCAGGAAATGGCCTGCAGCTATGCTTCTGTGCGCATTGCCAAGACGGACTTCCCCGTGCTGACCTGTGCCGCTGCTAAAACCAGTACCGGCGTGCAGATTACTGTGGGCGCTAGACCGGCCAAGGCCGCATTGGTGCGCGATGAGCAGGGCATTTTGAGCGCTGGCATTACTGAAGAAAGCGTTAAAGCCTTCGCTGCATACGCTGCCAGCCTGCTGCCTACAGAAAGCAATCCTCGCGGCAGCGCCGCTTACCGCACTCACCTGATCAAGGTGCTGGCTGAGCGAACAATTTTAGCATTGGGAGGTAAGGCCTGATGGAAGTTACATTGACATTGAATGGTAAAAGAATAACCCGCTCCGTGGATGCAGATATGGCTTTATTAGATTTTGTGCGCAACGAGGGTTGCTACAGCGTAAAGCGTGGCTGCGACACCTCCAACTGCGGCCTGTGCACCGTATTCCTTGATGATAAGCCCGTTTTGAGCTGCTCCGTTTTGGTAGCTCGCGCGGATGGTCACAAGGTAACCACCATGGAAGGCCTGCAAAAGGAGGCTGCTGAATTTGGTGCCTTTATTGCGGACCAAGGTGCGGAGCAATGTGGCTTCTGCAATCCTGGTATGATTATGAATGCGCTGGCACTGTTCAGAGAAAACCCTGAGCCCAGCGAGGACGAAATCAAGGAATATCTGGCAGGCAATCTGTGCCGTTGCTCTGGCTACGAGGGTCAGCTCCGTGGTATTCAAAACTTTATCGCTTGGAAAAAAGCACAACAAGGGGAGGTGTAACACATGAAAATTGTTAATCAACCCTTACGCAAAAAGGACGCCATGCAGCTGGTAACCGGCCAGCCCGTTTATACCGACGAATTGGCTCCCAAGGATTGCCTCATTGTCAAGGTTTTGCGTTCTCCACATGCCAACGCCATCATCGAAAGCATTAACACCGCCATTGCGGCCAAGGTACCCGATGTGGAGGCCATTTTCACTTATGAGGATGTGGACCAAGACGCCAAGCGCTGCACCTATGCCGGTCAAACCTATCCCGAGCCAAGCCCCTATGACCGCCTGCTCTTAGACCGCCATGTACGCTTCGTGGGCGACATTGTGGCCATCGTAGCTGGTAAAACCGAAAAGGCTGTGGATAAGGCGTTGTCCTTAATCAAGGTTAAATATAATGTTTTAGAAGCAGTGCTGGATTTTCATAAGGCACTGGATAATCCCGTTTTGGTGCATCCTGAGGACACCTGGGAATCACTAAGTCCCGTTGGTGCGGACAACAAGCGCAATCTGTGTGCCTCCGAAACCATCAGCGATGGTGATGTGGACGGCGTTTTGGCTGATTGCGATATCATCATCGACCGCAAATATCGGGTTAAGGCTGTGCAGCAGGACATGATGGAGCCCTTCTGCACCTATTGCACCATTGATACCTATGGACGCCTGCACATTGTGAGCTCCACTCAAATCGTTTTCCACTGCCGCCGCATTATTGCCAACGCGTTGCACATTCCCAACACCATGGTGCGTGTGACCAAGCCCCGTATCGGCGGTGGCTTTGGCGCTAAGCAAAGCTGCGTCAGCGAAATGTATCCTGCCTTTGTAACCTGGAAGCTGAAGAAGCCCTCCAAGATGGTGTTCAGCCGTTATGAATGCCATATTGCTGCCAGCCCCCGGCATGAGATGGAAGTGCATGTACGCTTGGGCGCTACCAAAGAGGGTAAGATTCGGGCTATTGATTTATATACTCTGTCCAATACTGGCGCTTATGGCGAGCATGGCCCCACCACTGTAGGTCTGTCCGGCCACAAGTCCATTCCTCTGTACCGCACGGAGGCCTTCCGTTTTGGCTTTGATGTTGTGTATACCAATTTGCAGGCCGCCGGTGCCTACCGCGGCTATGGTGCGCCCCAAGGCATTTTTGCCGTGGAAAGCGCTGTAAACGAACTGGCTGCGAAGCTAAATATGGACCCCATTACTCTTCGAGAGATGAATATTACCCAGGAGCCCAACATCGTCCACGCCAGTAAGGGCGGGACGACTACCAG
>CAMFZA010000184.1 GCA_946002345.1 uncultured Phascolarctobacterium sp.
AACGCAGTGCATTTAGGGGAAGGCCCCGTGCTCATCGGTGAGCGCATCAACCCCACAGGCAAAAAACGCCTGAAGGAAGCGCTGGCAGCTCAGGATTTGGATTATGTTTGCCGCCTAGGCTTAGAGCAAATCAATGTGGGCGCCCATATTTTGGATGTTAACGTGGGCACTCCCGGCATCGACGAGCCTGCCATGATTGCCAAGGCCGTACCAGCTCTGCAAGCTATCACCGATACTCCCTTACAAATAGACACCTCTAATTACGAAGCCATGGAGCGTGCTTTGCGCCTTTACAACGGCAAGCCCATGCTCAATTCTGTTAACGGCAAGGAAGAAAGCCTTAGCAAGGTACTACCTTTGGCCAAAAAATACGGTGCAGTGCTGGTAGCGCTGTGCCTGGATGACAACGGCATCCCCAACACTGCTGCCGGTCGCATTGCCGTGGCCGACAAAATTATTGCCCGGGCTGCTGCCTATGGCATCGAAAGCCGTAACATCGGGGTGGACCCCCTGGCCCTGACCATCTCCACCGGTGCAGAAAATGCGGAAATCGCCTGCGAGGTCATTCGCACCATGAAGGCCCGGGGCATCAACACCGTTATGGGTGTCTCCAATATTTCCTTCGGCCTGCCCGGCCGGGAGGCAGTCAACAGCACCTTCTTCACCATGGCGCTGGCCGCAGGCCTGTCCTGTGGCATTATCAACCCCCAAAGCAAGGCTATGCTGGATGCTTATTATGGCTTCCGTGCCTTGGCAGGCTTTGACGAGGGCTGTAAGGAATACGTCCAGCATTATGCTGATGCTCCCAAGGCTGCAGCCACTATTGTCAGCGAAATGGGCTTGTACGACGCCATTGTCAAGGGCTTGTCCGAGGCTGCCCGCAAGGCTGCTAGCTTGGTCCTCGCCAGCGAAAAGCCCTTGGATGTCATCAATAAATATATGATTCCGGCCTTGGATTTTGTGGGCAACGGCTTTGAAAAGAAGACCCTGTTCCTGCCCCAGCTTTTGATGAGTGCCGATGCTGCCAAAGCTGCCTTTGAAGTAATTCGCGAAGCTGTGGGCGTTAGCGAAACCCAAGGCGAAACCGTCATCATTGCCACCGTGCACGGCGATATCCACGATATTGGCAAAAATATTGTCAAGGTCCTGCTGGAAAACTACGGCTACAGAGTAGTCGATTTAGGCAAGGATGTTCCTGTGGATACAATTGTGCAAGCGGCCCAAGAAACCAAGGCCAAGGTTGTGGGTCTTTCTGCCCTTATGACCACCACTGTGGGTGCTATGGAAGAGACCATCAAGGCCTTGAATGCTGTAAGCAGCTGTCAAATCGTTGTTGGCGGTGCTGTTCTGACCCAGGAATATGCAGACTCCATCGGTGCCAGCCATTACGCTCCCAACGCAGTTAGCGCTGTCAACTATGTAAACAACGTCTTTGGCAAATAATAATTATAAAAAACGAAAGCTCCTGAAAGTGCAATCAACACCTTCAGGAGCTCTTCTTTTAGGTAAATCTTGATAACAAAAAAGACGTTATGCCTAAGCACAACGTCTGCATCAACTAATTGGTGCGGTCGATGGGATTTGAACCCATACGGGATTTCTCCCACCACCCCCTCAAAGTGGCGTGTCTGCCGTTCCACCACGACCGCGTCTTTGGGAAATAACCTTGAATATAAAAATGGTGCGGTAGAGAGGATTTGAACCTCCACGGGGTTGCCCCCACTAGCTCCTGAGGCTAGCGCGTCTGCCGTTCCGCCACTACCGCATTTCTATTCACTTGTTGCTGTCATATGCAACATAGTAATGATAACATAGAAAAACCAACTTGTCAACAGCTTTTAGCCAAAAAATTACCCAGCATGAAGTTCATTACAGAGGTACTCTATCTCGATAAAGCAAATAATATTTATCCCTATCCTTCAGCACCTTAGCTACATACTCCCTGGTATCGGGAAAGGGTATAGCCTTTAAATCATTAAAATTATCATCCCAGCCATACTCCTCCATCCAGGCACGAGTCTGGCCTCGACCGGCATTGTACGCAATCATGACCAGTGCCAGATTATGCTTAAACTCGTGGTCCAGCTCCCCAAGATACCAGCAGCCCATGCGAATATTAGTCCGGGTTTGGTATAAATCCGTATCCTTGTAGCCCTCCAGACCCATTTGCTCCGCAATCCAGCGCCCTGTATCCGGCATAATCTGCATGAGTCCCACAGCCCCCACCTTGGATACCGCCTTGTGGTTAAAATTGCTCTCATTCTTAATAATAGCGGCAATCAAAAAAGGGTCCACCTTATTCTTTTGGCTATAAGTAACAATATCCTGCTGGTACTCCCACATGTAAACGAAGCGCATCTGCACCGTATCGCTGTTCCAAATTTTCCAGCCTGTGAAGCCAACTAAGAGCACAGCCACCAAGATGATTATGCATTCTGGCAGCCTGCTACGTTTTCTCCGTCCATGGCTAATAGTTTTACGTCTAGCAGCCACTGCCATCACCTAAAAGCTCGTCCAGCGCCACCTGCATCTGGGCCAAGGTGTGCTCCAAGCTACCGCTATTGTCCAGCACCACATCTGCGTATTTTTTCTTTTCTTCAAGGGACATTTGGGCATCGATCCGCGCCACAACCTCCGCTTCGGTCATGCCGCTGCGCAACATGGCCCGCTGGATTTGCTGGCGGCGGCTCACGGCCACCAGCCACACCCTGTCCACCTGCTTGTGCCAGCCTGTTTCGATGAGCAGGGGCACATCCAGCACCGCAATTTTTGCGCCCAGCTGACGCTGGGCCTCTAAAAATTCTTCGGCATTTTGCCAGACGATCTTGTGCAAAATGCCCTCCAGCGTCCTCAATGCTTCCTTATCGTGAAAAACCAGTTCCGAAATCTTGGGGCGATTTAACTCGCCCTCAGCGGTCAAATACTGGCTGCCAAAGGCTTTCGCCACCATGGTCAGCCCTTGGCTGCCCTTGGCGACAGCCTCACGGGCATTTTGGTCCGCATCAAAAACAGGCACCCCCTGACGTCGCAGCTCCGCAGAAACAGTGCTTTTGCCGGAGGCAATGCCCCCTGTTAATCCAATCGTAATCATTTTAACTCCTATTTTTGACAATGCTCACAATAAACGGTACCACGACCGCCAATTTTTGTGCCTAAAAGGATGGCCCCACATTTTTTACAGGGCTCGCCCTTACGTCCATAAACCAAAAGATGATTTTGGTTGTCCCCCTTCTTACCTTCTCCGTCCTTATAATCACGGAAGGTGGTACCACGATTTTTAATACCCTGGGCAATAACTGCATTGACGGCCTTACACAGCTCCTCAATCTCCGCCTGGCTTAAGGTATTAGCCAAACGCATGGGCAAAATTCCGGACAACGCCAAGCATTCATCAGCATAAATATTGCCCAAGCCGGCAATGACCCTTTGATCCAAAATAAAGGTTTTAATAGGCTTGCGACTTTTAGCGGCTAAAGGTGCCAAATACGCTGCTGTAAAGCCCTCGCTTAAGGGCTCAGGGCCCAGTGTTTCGTAGCCCTCAATATAGGCATCATCATTAGTCACTAAATACAGAGTGCCAAAGGTACGGATATCCGTGAACCACATGGTAATACCCTCGGTCAGGGTAAATTTAATTTTGGCATAGGCGGGAGCAGGAGCGTCGCTGCTTTGGGCCAGCAAAGCACCCGTCATGCGCAGATGCACAATGAGCTTTTGGTTCTCATCCGTGTGCAACACCAAATACTTGCCCTTGCGACCAACCCTTTGAATGGTTTTACCCACTAAGCCTGCCACAAATTTTTCAGCAGTGGGATGCTTAATCAATCTATCTAAATATACCTCTACAGAGGTAATCCTTTTTCCTTCAATATGGGGAGCCAGCGTCTTTCTGACCTGCTCCACCTCAGGCATTTCCGGCATTATAGTTACTCCTTTTCTAAAATCTACATAATTTGTTTTTATACTACTTCTTTGTCTCTTATACTACTTATTTGTGTGCACAAAGAAGTAGCAAGCAATGCACCCCCATTG
>CAMFZA010000185.1 GCA_946002345.1 uncultured Phascolarctobacterium sp.
CCCGGCGATACCATTGATGTGGATATGGCCAAGGGTGAAATCACCATCGTGAACAAGAATATTGTTATCAAAACCAAACCGCTGCCGGAATTCATTCAAAAGATTGCTGACTGCGGTGGTCTGATTAACTACGTTAAAGGAGAAAACAAATAATGAAGATTTGCTTACTGCCGGGCGATGGCATCGGCGTAGAAATTGTTGATGCAGCTGTTGAAGTTCTGGATGCTGCTGCCAAGAAATTTGGCTTTGAAATTGAATATGACAAGCAACTTATCGGTGGCTGCGCTATCGACGCCACTGGTGTACCCCTGCCGGAAGCAACCATCGCTTCTGCCAAGGCTGCCGACGCAGTGCTGCTGGGCGCTGTTGGCGGCCCCAAATGGGATAATGTGGACCCCTCCATCCGTCCGGAAAAGGGTCTGCTGGGCATTCGCAAGGCACTGGGCCTGTATTGCAACCTGCGCCCCATGACCGTTTCCAAATTCACCGCTCACCTGTCTCCTTTAAAGAGCGAACGTGCTGAAGGTGCAGACCTGTTGATTGTTCGTGAACTTACTGGCGGCATCTATTTTGGTGAACACAACGAGGCTCATCTCAATGCTGATGGCGTGGAAGAAGCAAGCGACGTAGAGCTGTACACCCGTCCCGAAATCGAGCGTATTGCTCGCTTTGCCTTTGAAGCAGCTAAAAAGCGTCGCGGCAAGGTTACCAGCGTCGACAAAGCCAATGTATTGGGCTCCAGCCGTATGTGGCGCAAAATCGTAGCCGAAATGCAGGCCAAGGATTATCCTGAAATCGAGCTCAACAACTACTATGTAGATAACTGTGCTATGCAGTTAGTGCTGAACCCCAAGCAATTCGACGTTATTTTGACCAATAATATTTTCGGTGATATTTTGAGTGACGAAGCTAGCACCATTGCCGGCTCCATCGGCCTGCTGCCCAGTGCTTCCCTTGGTGATGGCACCGGCATGTACGAGCGCATCCCTGGCTCCGCTCCCGATATTGCAGGTAACGGCATCGCCCACCCCAAGGCCACCATCCATACCGGAGCGAGGCTGCTCGGCGACGCGCACAACCACGGCCCAGCACCTGACGCTATGGAAGCAGCTGTGGACGCAGTTATGGAGCAGGGCTACCGCACTCCTGACCTCTATGCAGAAGGCCTGAAGAAGGTTTCCACTGCAGAAATGGGTCATTTGGTTGCTCAAGAACTCTTGAAATAACATTTTCTTCTAGGAACAGCCACCTGAGCGATTATCCCCTCCTCCAACGCTCAGGCAGTTACCAAAACCGCAAGGCACGCTTTTTTGAGCTTTGCCTTGCGGTCTTTTCATAAATGCTGCTTTTTGAATATTTTGTGTTTTATTATTTTTAAAGGTATTTTGTCATGAATTCTTCCCCCCAAACCAATTCCCAAGCCTATCGTGAGGGTCTGCACGATGGTATTCCCATCGGTCTAGGTTATTTCGCCGTGGCCTTTTCCCTGGGTATTATTTGTCGTTCCAGTGGTTTTTCAGTTTTCCAAGGTTTTTTAGCCAGTCTTTTAAATAATACCTCCGCTGGGGAATTTGCAGCCATTACCCTAATTGGCGCTGGTGCCAGCTACATGGAAATCGCTCTGGTGACCTTCATCGCCAACGCCCGTTATCTCTTAATGAGCTGTGCACTCAGCCAACGCTTCTCCCCAAAAACAGCCTTTGTGCACCGCTTAGGCGTTGCCTTTGCCGTTACTGATGAGCTTTTTGGCATTGCTATTGCCAGGCCTGGTATGCTCAATCCTTGGTATTATTACGGAGCCATGAGCTTGGCCATCCCTGGCTGGTCCACGGGCACCGCCCTGGGCATTTTGGCCGGCAGCGAGCTGCCCACACGCATCGTCAGTGCTTTGAGCGTGGCCCTCTACGGCATGTTTTTAGCAGTAATAATCCCCCCAGCCAAGCAAAGTCGCATAATTCTCTGGGTGGTACTCTTGAGCTTTCTTGCCAGCTTTATCGCCAGCGTTTGGCCCCTTTTAGCAGCGCTTTCAGGTGGCACCCGTACCATTATTTTAACAGTGTCTATTTCTGCACTTGCTGCCTGGTATAAGCCTGTGCGAGAGGAGCAATAAGCCATGGAGAAAAACATTTATCTTTATATTATCATTATGGCTACAGTAACCTATGCCATCCGTGTTATTCCCCTCGCCTTCATCCGAAGGGAAATCAAGAACACCTTTATTCGTTCCTTCCTCTACTATGTTCCTTATGTGACGCTGGCAGTAATGACCTTCCCTGCCATCATCAAGGATACCCAAAGTCCCACAGCTGGAGCCTTAGCCCTTGTGATTGGGATTGCCACTGCCTGGCGTGGATTGAGCCTATTCCATGTGGCTTGCTGCTGCTGTGCCGTGGTTTTTGTGGCCGAGCTTATGTTAGTGCCCTAAATAAACATGACCCTGCTCACTGAGCAGGGTCTTATTTTATGCCTTTGGTTTAGCTGTTAGCCACTGGCGCAGCTGGTCCTTCTTGCTAAAGAGTTGGCTATCAAACCACATGTAAAAGAAACGCTCGGCAGGAACAACATTGTAGCCATCCTGCAAATGGTCACTGGTGTCAAAGGGGTCCGCCATAAGCAGCACATCATCACCCTGATGCTCGGTGCCCATGGTATCGTAGCCGATGATAACGCGCCAATGTCCACCCCAATCTACATTCTCAACCATAATAGGAGTGTTATCCTTTAAATTAGCACTGACGAATTTTAGAAAATCCTCATAGTTATTAGGAGTTTTGTCCTTAGCAGAGGATTTTACTTCCCAACCAATTTTTTCAAAATACTTCACCATACCTTTAGTAGTGGTACCGGTAGTGGTGCCAGTGCCCATCATTTTGCAAATCTCTGAATCGCTGTGTAGCTCCTTGCCCATAAAATGAGTAACAACAGTATTAGCCGCCACAGGGCCGCAGCTGTAGCCATCATTTTGCTGTTTGGTTTTATAATGGGAAAGCACGGTTAGATGCTCATTGGATTGCATATTAAAAATATCAGGTTGGGCAAAATAGGGAGAATTTTTGATATCCAGCTTGCCCTCGAATTGGCGTGCACCACCCAAGGAGCTAGTGCTTACATTGGACGCGATAGCAATACCTGCGTTGCCATACTGATTTAAGAGAAAGTTAACGCCACCTAAAATAGTCAGGCAGCAAAGGCCACCAATGATAGTTTTACGTAAATCCATAGTATCCTCCTTTATAGCTTGAGACCAGAACTAAGATATAGAAGAAGTATTTAACGAGAGGCTTGTGCATTATCTTCTTGTCGTTGCTTACGAGCTAGATTTTTCTTTAAGGCTTGTAATAAAGCGTTATGCTCATTGGGTAAATTACCACTTTGCACTCTATTAAGTAAATAGGCAAAGGCTGTTTTGATTGC
This sequence comes from uncultured Phascolarctobacterium sp., assembly GCA_946002345.1. GTDB lineage: Bacteria > Bacillota > Negativicutes > Acidaminococcales > Acidaminococcaceae > Phascolarctobacterium_A. The sequence continues at coordinate 3,415 of CAMFZA010000185.1, forward strand.
GTTTTGAGGCACCAAAGTTAAAAGCTCCCAGCCCTTGATGTCTAAATCCTGGGTAGCAACTGGCATGGAAGTCTGGGCCAGAGCAATAACCTGCTCGCCCAAGGAACGACCCTCATCCATGAGCTTTTTGTTATCCCTAGCATGGGTGGCCCCCATATCCGCCAAGAACACCTCCGTCAGCAGCCTATAGCCTTCCACCAACTGCGCTTGCGTGCGAAAGGGCCCATTCACAGCCTCGTGACGCAGCCAGCGCCGCAGCGTTTTTTCGCCGGTGAGCAGCATGGGGGCAAAGCGCATATGCTGGGATACCAGCCACACCACTAGTCGACAAAAATCATCGCCATAACACAAACGATGCAAAATGACCTCCGCCATCTTGGCGCTCTGGGCTTCGTGACCCGGGTCACTGGGCTGTCCATCGGGCTTGATGATGCGAATATGCTCCAAGCCCTTGCCCAGATCGTGCAGCACCAGGGCCCAGCGGATGGCCAGCTCACGAGGACTGGTATCGATGGCTAGCAGCGTGTGCTCCCAAGTATCATAAATATGAAAGCGGGGATTTTGATGAAGCCCCAGAAGATGCACCGCCTCCGGCAGCAGGGGCACCTCTAAATC
>CAMFZA010000186.1 GCA_946002345.1 uncultured Phascolarctobacterium sp.
GGTGATCATTGAATCACGTGTTAGGGGCCCGCTCGCCACGATCACTGTGCCCTCCAGGGACTGCAAATCAGTGACCTCCTCATGGACAATGGTCACTAGAGGATTGCTGTGCACCGCCTCCGTAACAGCGGCGGCAAAGCCCTCCCTATCCACTGCCAAGGCTCCTCCAGCAGGCACCTGATACTTGTCTGCCTGCTCCATAATCAGGGAGCCCAAACGGCGCATCTCCTCCTTTAATAGGCCCACCGCATTTTAAATATTGGAGGCCCGCAGGCTATTGCTGCAGACCAGCTCCGCAAAATAATTTGTTTTGTGGGCTGCGTCGCTTTTCACAGGACGCATCTCGTGCAAAATAACGGGAATGCCGTGCTTTGTAACCTGATGGGCTGCTTCGCAGCCAGCCAAGCCGGCACCAATAATATGAATGGGATTCATGTATTTTATCCTTTACCTTTACTGTTTTTTGGTAGTTTTTCTGGCTCTCGTGGTGGCCTTGGCAGGAGCAGCCTCCTTAGCAGCAGCGCGTACAGGTCTGGTATTAGTACACTCCGGATTGCTGCAATACTTGCGCTTGCGACCATTTCTTTCGGTGTGCTCCAGCAGCATATGACCGCATTGAGGGCAGCTCTCATCAAGCGGCAAATCCCAGGTAGTGAATTCGCACTCAGGATATTTTTCGCAGCCATAAAAAATCTTGCCCGTTTTCGTTTTGCGCTCGATGATTTCCCCACCACAAAGGGGACAGGGCACCCCAATCTTTTTCACAATGGGCTTGGCATTGCGGCAGTTGGGGAAATTGGGACAGGCCAAAAATTTGCCAAAGCGGCCTTCCTTAATGACCATCATGGCACCGCATTTTTCGCACTGCACGTCGCTGACCTCCGGGGGCGCCGGCGGCAAGGCCGGGCATTCCTCTTCAAAGCGCCGTACATCCTCCATAAAGGGGCCGTAGAACTTGTGCAAAACCTGTACCCAGTTGGCCTTTTCTTCCGCAATAAGGTCCAAATCACTTTCCATTTCCGCAGAAAAGTGAATGCTGATTAGCTTGTCAAAGTATTCCGTCAGCATATCAGTGGTTTGGTTACCCAGCTCGGTAATGAGGAGCTTTTTGCCCTCCTTCACCACATAGCCACGGCTAATAATAGTCACAATAGTGGGTGCATAGGTGGAGGGACGGCCAATGCCCTTTTCCTCCAGCTCCTTAATAAGCGTTGCTTCCGTAAAGTGAGCAGGTGGTTCGGTGAAATGCTGCTCCGCTGGCAACAGCTTGTGCAACACCAGCTGCTTACCCTCTTCAATATAGGGAACGGTTTTATCCTTTTCCTCCTCGCTTAGCTTGCTATTAATAGCCAAAAAGCCGGGGAAACGTAAAACGGAACCAGTGGCGCGCAGCTGATAATCCCCTGCCTCAATAAGCAAGGTGGTCATATCATAGACTGCATCGCTCATTTGGCTGGCCACGGCCCGCTTCCAAATAAGGGTATACAGCTTCAGCTGGTCCACAGTGAGGTATTTGGCGACTTCTTCGGGAGTACGCAGCACGCTGGTGGGGCGAATAGCCTCATGAGCGTCCTGAGCATTCTTTTTAGCGCTATAATGATTAGGCCTGGGCGAACAGAATTCGCTGCCCAAATTATTCTTGATATAGCCACGAATCTCCTCAATGGCCACATCTGCCAAGCGCACGGAGTCCGTTCTCATGTAGGTGATGAGGCCCACAGCAGCCTTGCCCAGGCTCACACCTTCGTAGAGCTGTTGGGCCACCATCATGGTCTTTTTCGCAGAAAAATTCAGCTTTTTATTGGCCTCCTGCTGCAGATTGGAGGTGGTAAAGGGCGGCACAGGATGGCGCTTGCGCTCCTTGCGCTCAGCCTTGCTCACAATGTAGTGCGCCTTAGCCAGATCAGCCTCTGCTGCATGGGCCTGTTCAGCATTCCGCAGCACCAGCTTTTTCCCCTTATACTTCACAGTTTCTGCTTCAAAAATCGGCGCCTTAGCGTTTTCCCGCAGCTTAGCGTTTAAGGTCCAATACTCCTCGGGCACAAAGGCTGCAAGTTCTCTATCACGGTCGGCCACAATTATAACAGCCACGGATTGCACACGACCGGCACTTAAGCCCTTGCGTACCTTGCGCCACAGCAGGGGGCTCAGCTCGTAGCCCACAATGCGGTCTAAAATACGCCGGGCCTGTTGGGCGTTCACCATATCCATATCAATGGTGCGGGGGTGCTTAATGGCATCCTTCACCGCAGCACCAGTGATTTCATGAAATTCAATGCGACAATTTTGCTGCTCATCTAAATCAAGAATATGCGCCAAATGCCAGCTAATTGCTTCACCCTCCCGGTCAGGGTCAGTTGCCAGATAAACCTTGTCAGCCTTTTTGGCCAAGGTTTTCAGCTCTTTAATCAATTCGCCCTTGCCGCGAATATTAATATATTTAGGCTCAAAGTCATGCTCCACATCCACACCAAAGGTGCTCTTGGGCAAATCCCGCAGATGGCCCATGGAAGCCTTCACCTTGTAATTTTTCCCTAAAAATTTTTCTATTGTCTTGGATTTCGTGGGTGACTCCACGATAACCAGATTCATCGTCATTTCCCTTCCCCCTACCTACGGTAGTAGCGCAGCGCTTGGTTTTGGCTTACCAGTCCTGCACCCTGTAGTTCTAACAGCTCCATACTCACACTGGCGAAATCGGCACCACTGCCCTCCACCAGCTCCTCCAGGGGCAAGCTTCCCCCCTGTAAAAGCTCCAACAATCTAGTACCAAGAGCAGTTGTAGCCGCAGGGGCCGGAGCTTCCTCCTGGCTCTCGCCAAAATCAAAAATGGAAGGCTGGATAAACCTTTCCTTTTGAGCCAGCTCCCACTGCACCTTGTCTTCTAATATATCCTGAGGTGTGTCCACCAGCTTAGCGCCTGTGCGAATCAGTTCATGACAGCCCTTACTGGTCGCATCAAAAATATTGCCCGGCACGCAGTACACATCCCGTCCCTCATCAGCCGCTATGTTAGCGGTGATAATTGCACCACTTTTGCGCTTGGCCTCCGCCACCAAAACACCTTGGGACAAACCCACAATAATGCGATTCCTAGCCGGAAAATTCTTTGCCAGAGGCCGCATACCCGGTGCATATTCGCTGATGACAGCACCGCCGCTACGGACGATACGTTCAAAAAGCCCGGCATTTTCCTCCGGATAAGCAATATCCAGCCCACAGCCTAGCACGGCCACTGTTTTACCTCCCACGCTCAGGCAGGCCTCATGGGCTTCCGTATCAATGCCCCGGGCACCGCCGCTGATAATGGGTATATTGCGTGCAGCCAAGTCCTTGGTAAAAAGCTTGGCCGCTTTTTTGCCATACTCGGTACATTCCCGGGAGCCAACCACGGCCAGAGCATAGCCAGCAGTGGGCAAGGAACCCTTGACGTAAAGCACTAGGGGTGGGTCTGCAATCTGCAACAGGGACTGGGGATAATCTGCATCCTGATAGCTTAGTAATCGCACTCCCTGTCGGTCGCAAAACCTTTGCAAACGGCTGGGTAAATCACTGCGCCTTTTGTTAGTGAAGTCAGCCACGGCCTCCTCCTTCACTACCCCTGCTGCTAAAAGCTGCTGTGGCTCTGCCTCGTACACAGCTTGGGCGGAGCCAAAGATCTGCACCAGCTTAAGGAGCTTAGAGCGACTTATGCCACCCATAGCACCTATAGCTGCCAAATATAAAGCATCCATTGTCTTCATTCATTACATCCTTCAAAGAGAACAACCCTTCAGCGGAACAGCACCTGCTTTTTCCAAGCTGAAAAGGTAATTTTTCTCTCATTATAGTGAAGAAAACCCCATCGGTCAAGTGGCAAATTTTTAAACAATTGCTCGAGCAGCCAATTTTTGCAGCACAAAAGTACAAATTTGCTCCGCAGCCAGGGGATTTCCTAGGGGCTCTTGCGGCTCCACAGG
>CAMFZA010000187.1 GCA_946002345.1 uncultured Phascolarctobacterium sp.
AGAGTGCTGGTAGTTTGCTGAATTTGGCTCACAAACCTGGTCGTCCGCCTCTGCAGGGGGAGCCCGGTGATGGTTATGCCTACCAGCTGGCCATTTATGAAAAGGTGGTTCGTCAGCGTTGGGGGCGGGGACAGGGGCAGCAGCCCAAGCTAGCGGCGGAGCTACACTTTTTGCGCAATAATACGGCTTGGAATTTGCAGGAGGCCTACGCCAAACAAGGTTGTGATTATTACGCTGCGGCTCTCAAGCTTTGTGAAGAAATCAGTAAAAAAAGCACGGAAGCAGAATTCCCCTGCATAGAGCAGAAAGCCATTCAAGCAGAACAAAGTATTACTAACTGCCAAAATGATGTTACACAATCCGTAAAAAATGTGGAAAATATTGGCGGAGGGGTTGCACTCTGTAGCAATTGCCCCTATAATTATGTATGTATCCATAAATGAGGAGGAGTAGTGCATGGATTTTTTGAGTAAGCTAGAAAGCTGGGACTATTTGGCGGGCATTGTTGCCGTCATAAGCTTGTGGCTCATTATGTTCGGCATCAAAAAGCTACACGCTGCTAATCCGCAGCAGGTGGATGTTGCCAAGCTGAAAATGCGGGCTTATGGTGCTTTGATAGCTTCGTTAGCCTATTTTGTCTGCAAAAAGCTGGCTTAAAGACGTAGCCTAAAATATATTGCGTTAGATTAAAAATGAGGGAGTAATGGAAGATGAAAATAGCTTTTTATGCTTTACGTGATTTTGACGAACTGGCCTTTGCTGAAAAATTCAGCAAGCAATATGGCATAGATTTTGTGTGGACTGCCGAATATCCTAACGAGCACAATTTGGAGTTGGCCAAGGGCTGTGACGGCGTGAGCTGTACTCCCTGCGAAATGCGGGAGGAATGGGTGCGCACCTACCATAGCTATGGGGTCAAATATATGCTGACCCGGGCTATTGGTTATGACCACTTGCCGGCGAAGCTGATTAAGGAGCTGGGCATGCATATTTCCACCACTCCCTATCCTACAGAATGCGTGGCTGAATATGCTCTGATGCTGATTTTGTGTTGCATTCGTAAATTCCAGCAGTCCATGATTCGTGCTGCTGCCCAGGATTACACCTTAAAGGGTAAAATGGGCAAGGATTTGTGCAATTGTACCGTAGGCGTTATGGGCACTGGTCACATTGGCCAAATTTTGATTAAATATTTGAGCGGCTTTGGTTGTCGCATTTTGGCTTTTGACCGCTTCCCCAAAAAGGAATTGGAAGACCAAGTGGAGTACGTGGATTTGGATACTCTGTACGCTCAAAGTGATATTATTTCTCTGCATGTGCCCTCTAATAAGGATACCTTCCATCTGATTGACCAGACTGCTATCGACAAGATGAAGGATGGCGTGATTATTGTCAATACTGCCCGCGGCAATGTTATTGACTCTGCTGCACTGATTGCCAGCCTCAAGAGTGGTAAAATTGGTGGTGCAGGCTTGGATGTTATCGAGGATGAAGCAGGCTTGTATTATTGTAATCGCATGGGTGACCACATTGATAATGATGAGCTGGCTATGCTGCGCAGCTTCCCCAATGTTATTGTGAGCCCCCATCTGGCTTTTTATGTAGAGTCCACTGTTTCCAATATGGTGGAGAAAAACTTTATTGCTATTGATGCCATGGGTAAGGGTGAGCTCAGTCCCTTTGAAATTAAACTGTAAGCATAGAATTAAAGTAGAGCCTAAGACTCAGAGAATATTGAAGAGCTAGCCTGCCAGCGAGCAGGGTAGACCCATGAGGGGGGATTATGATGTTAGATTTAGCTAAAAAATGTCGTGTGGCTGTGGTGCACATGGCGCCGGTAATGTTTGTCACAGTGGCTACTCTGAAAAAATGTGTGGATTTGATTAAGGAGGCAGGCAAGCAGAAGGCAGATGTGATCGTGCTGCCGGAGCTGATTATTCCCTGCTATCCCTTTGGCATGACCTTTGGCTTCACGGTGGGCAGTCGCAAGGAGCCCGGTCGCCAGGACTGGAAGCGCTATTACGATGGCTCCATTGTGGTTCCCGGCAAGGAGACAGAGGTGCTGGGCAAGGCTGCCAAAAAGGCCAAGGCTTACGTGAGCATTGGTATTTCCGAGCGAGATGCAGTGACAGGAACATTGTACAACAGCAATCTTATTTTTGCTCCTGACGGTAGCATTGCGGCCCTGCATCGCAAGCTAAAGCCCACAGGCGCGGAGCGTTTTGTGTGGGGCGATGCGGATAGGGCTTATTTCCCGGTAGTGGAAAGTCCCTGGGGTCCCATTGGCAATTTAATTTGCTGGGAAAGCTATATGCCCTTGGCTCGAGTGGCGCTTTATGAAAAGGGTGTGACGCTGCTGATTTCCTGCAACACAAATGATAACCCCGAATGGCAGGCCACTATTCAGCATATTGCCTTGGAGGGGCGCTGCTATTATATCAATTGCGACCAGTTCTTCACTCGGGACATGTATCCTGCGGATTTGCAGGGTAAGGACGAGGTGGATAAGCTGCCGGATATTGTTTGTCGTGGTGGCAGCTGCGTAATTGACCCCTTCGGCCATTATGTGACCGAGCCTGTGTGGGACCAGGAAACCATCATCTATGCGGATTTAGACATGGACAAGGTGCCTGCTAGCCGCATGGAGTTTGATGCATGCGGACATTATTCCCGCCCTGATGTGCTGCAGCTCAATGTGGTGGATAAATAACTGTATAAACACACAATGACATCGCCCTGTGCGGTGTCATTTTTTTGCCTAAAAGCGGCCGAGTATGATATAATATACTGATAAAAATTGTTTACGAGGTATTTATGCTGCGAAGATTCCTACGCTTTTATATTCCCTATAAAAGGGTGTTGACCCTGACCCTTTTAGGGGCAGTGCTCACATCTTTAATCGAATTATTCTTTCCCCTGTACATGCGCCATATCATGAATGAAATTTTGCCCCTGGGGGATATTCCCCTGCTGCTCAAGGCGGCGGCAGGCCTCTTGGCATTATATATTTTTAACTGCTTTATTAACTATCAGGTGATGTGTCATGGACGCACCATTGGTGCCCTCATTGAGCAGGATATGCGCAGGGCTCTGTTTCGCCACGTGCAGTCCATGAGCTTTCGCTTTTTTGATAACCAAAGGGTGGGGCAGCTGGTGAGCCGTATCGTTAGCGATGTGGGCGAAATTCGTGAATTGATTTTTTTGGGACCCAACTATCTTTTAGTATGCATTATTTTCATGCTGGGCACCATCAGTATACTGTTCTATATTAATTGGCAATTGGCCATTATCGTTAATATTCTGCTTTTGGCCAAGGCCTACGACAGCGTTACCACCAACCGCAAGCTGAAGCAGGCAGGCCGGGAAGCCCGGTCTCAGGTGGGCAATCTTAATGCCCAAACAACCGAAAGCCTGAATGCAGTGCGCTTGGTACAGTCCTTTAATAATGAAGAGCTGGAGTGCAGCAAGCTGGACGCCGTGGCAGCTAAGCTTTTGGCAGCCCGCAAGAAATCCTTTGCCCTTTTAAGTCATTCCAACACCAGCATGGTGTTCTTTTCTAATATTACCAATCTAACCATCATTGTGGCCGGTGGCGTGCTTATCACCTTGGGCAAAATGCAGATTAGTGATTTAATCGCCTTTTTGCTGTATGTTTCCATCTTTGTACGCCCTATTTTGCGCTTGAACGCTTTGGCAGAGACCTATCAAAAGGGCATTACCAGCTACCAACGCTTTGAGCAGCTGCTATTGCTGCAGCCGGAGATTGCCGACAGTGAGGATGCTGTGGATGCAGGCGTATTGAGGGGCGCCATTGCCTTTGAAAATGTGACCTTTGCTTATGATGGGAAGGAGCCGGTTATTGAAAACTTTTCCCTGCAAATTGCGGCAGGGGAGTCCGTGGCCTTTGTGGGCAGCACAGGAGTGGGCAAGAGTACCCTGTGTAATTT
>CAMFZA010000188.1 GCA_946002345.1 uncultured Phascolarctobacterium sp.
AATGTAAATATGATTCAAGGAACGAAATATATAAAATAGTAAAATATAACCCGAGCAGGAAGCTCGGGTTATTTTTTTGCCTAGGGCAATTCATCTTATGGAATTGGTACTGGGAAGCGCTTATTTGTTTTCAGCGTGTTCAGCAATAACCTTGTTGATGTCTTCGATGAGCGCATCTACATCGATGCCATGGGCACCAGCGCCTTGACCGATGGTTTCAAAATGAGCAGCCATGCAGCCAATGCAGCCTAAGCCATATTCAGCGAAAACCTCCATGATTTCAGGATGGGATTGAACGGCTTCAATAATGCCGGTATCTTTAGTAATCATTGTACATTTCTCCTTTATGCTATTATTAAGTACACAAGCAGGTACCCTAACCATTATAGCATTTACTTGCTTAAAAGCCAAATGGGTGAGGAAAATTTTTTGCAAATAATATGTAACAGAAAGCAGCTGGTTATTTCCCACTAAGCAGGAGCTTTGGCAGAGCAGCTAAGTTTGGGAAATAATAGGCATTTTGAGGGAAAATAACAGAAAATTTTTAGTAATTCTTTATAAAATTACCCTAGGGGACTTGCATTGAAGCCAAAATAAGGATATAATGGAGAAAAGTGGAGTAAAGTGGGTAAAAAGGGGGGCGGCGATATGCTTTTAGGTGAATATGAACACACCTTGGATATCAAGGGTCGCCTTGCCATGCCTGCTAAGCTGCGCGAAGCCTTGGGAAATAAATTTATTATTACCAAAGGCCTTGATGGCTGTCTCTTTGTGTATGATATGGAAGAATGGCACAAGGTGGAGGCCAAGCTAGCCGCATTACCCATGAGTCGCAAAACTGCCCGTGATTTTACACGTTTTCTTTTTGGTGGTGCCTGTGAGGGCGAATGCGATAAGCAGGGACGTGTGTTATTGCCCGCCAATTTACGTAGGCACGCAGGTCTGGAAAAGGATGCTGTGATTGTGGGCGTTGGTAGTAGAGCTGAAAGCGGGGATGCTCAAAGATGGGCTGCCTACAATGAAGAAAGCTCTGAAGATGTGAACGAGCTGGCCGAGCAATTGGCTGATTTAGGAATTTAAAAACGGGGTGATGAGCATGGAGTTTAAGCATACCAGCATCCTGTTGCAGGAAAGCGTGGACTTTCTAATTACCGATAAAAATGGTATTTATGTGGACTGCACCATGGGTGGGGCAGGTCATACATGTGGCTTTGCCTCTAAGTTGGAGGCAGGAGGCCTGATTTTAGGTATTGATCAGGATGATGATGCTATTGCAGTAGCGTCTGAAAGAATTTTGGGAAAATTTCTCTGCCAAACTAAGGTAGCAAAGTCCAATTTTAAGGACTTTACCAGAGTTTTGGACGAGCTGGGAATAGAAAAAATCGACGGAATCTTTTTTGACTTGGGCGTCTCCAGCTACCAACTGGATTGTCCGGAGCGGGGTTTTAGCTATATGCATAACGGGCCGCTGGACATGCGCATGAATCAGGAGGCTAAGCTGGACGCCGCCTACGTAGTCAATAATTATAAAGAGGATGAGCTTGCTGAAATCATCCATAAATATGGTGAAGAGCGTTGGAGCAAGCGTATTGCTCAATTTATTGTGGCTGCGCGTAGGGAAAAGCCTCTAACCACTACTTTTGAGTTGGTGGATGTCATTAAAAAGGCGATTCCTAAGGGAGCACGCATTGATGGTCCTCATCCGGCCAAGCGTACATTTCAGGCTATTCGCATTGAGGTGAATAATGAGCTGGGGATTTTGGCAGATACCATGGAGGCTGCTGTAGGACGCTTGAAAAGTGGCGGACGCATTGGTGTTATTACTTTCCATTCCCTGGAGGATAGAATCATCAAGCAAACCTTCGCCAAATTAGTCAAGGGTTGTACCTGTCCGCCGCAGCTGCCAGTGTGTGTATGCGGTAAAAAGCCGATTCTAAAAAAAGCAGGTAATATGGTGCCCTCTGCCGCTGAGGTGGAGGAAAACCCCCGCTCTCGTAGCGCCAGATTGCGCTATGCTATAAAGATATAAAAGGTTGTGTAGATGATGTTAGCCAGAAAATATGATAGCTACGCTTGGGAGGAGCAGCAGTACGAAGAGGTACAGCAGCCCCAGCGGCATAAGAAAATAAATACTGATCCATATCGTCAGCTGCGCAATCGTTTTATGATTTTTGCAGTGGTGGTTCTGGCTACCTATTTGCTGAGTGTAGTGCGTAGTGAGGCCATGGTCAATTATGGCAGCCAGCTGGTAAGCCTGCGTAAGCAGGAGACCCAGCTGATCAACAAAAATAATGAGCTGAAAATAGAAGTAGAACAGCTCAAGGGGCCAGAGCGCATTATTGGCTTGGCGGAGCAGCACTTGGGTATGAGCGTGGCTCGGAGCAATATTTACGTTCAAGCCTTGGATAAGAAAAATAATGTGAACTCTTTGGCTGTTGCTGCGAAATAAGCATAGCCATAAGCGATGTTTTGTGATATAATTTGCATAAGATTTTTGGGGGAGGCAGCCACTTTGGCTGCCCTTTCAATTTAGGAGGTTTCTCGCATGGAAAAGAGTTTAGCTTCACTCCTTGATTTATTGCCCAAAGTTCAGGTTTTGGGTAGTACCGAGAAGGTTATAACCGATGTAACTGCGGATTCTCGCACTGTGCAGGCAGGCAGCCTGTTCATTGCTCTGAGAGGTGCAACCGTTGATGGACATAAATTTTTACCCATGGCAGCTGCCAAAGGTGCTGTGGCTGCTTTAGTGGAAGAGCTTCCTGAGGAAGTTCCTGCAGGGGTAACCTTGCTTGTGGTAGAGGATACTCGCAAGGCTATGGAACTTGTTACTCCGTACTTTTTTGATTATCCTGGCAAACGTTTGCGCATGATTGGTGTTACCGGCACCAATGGCAAAACAACTACCACTAATATTATTCGCACTATTTTGCGTAAGGCTGGCCACAAGGTAGGCCTTATTGCACCATTAACATCATGATTGAGGACCAGGAAACAGTGTCCCATAACACCACTCCTGATGTGGTGGATTTGCAAAAGAATTTGTATGCTATGGTCTGTGCGGGCTGCGATTATTGTGTCATGGAGGTTTCCAGCCATGCTCTAGCTCTGCAGCGTGTGGCTGGCGTTGAATATGATTGTGCTGTTTTGACCAACATTACTCAGGACCACTTGGATTTTCATAAAACTATGGAAAATTATCGGGATGCCAAGAGCTTGCTCTTCGAGCATTTAACCGATGGCAACAAGCCCAATAAAAATGCTGTCTTCAACATGGATGACGCTAGCTCCTCCGTGATTAAGGAGCGCACCAAGGCCAGAGTGTTGACCTATGGCAAGGGCAAGGATAATGATATTTATCCCTTGAACTTTACTGTGGCACCTAAGGCTATGCAGCTGGCCTTGGCTACACCTGTTGGTGAAATGGATTTAGAGCTGAAGATTACAGGTGAATTTAACGTTTATAATGTTATGGGTGCGGTGGCCGCCATGCTGGCTGAAAATATCAGTAAGGAGATCATTGTCTCCGTGCTGGATGGCTTTGCTGGTGTGCCCGGTCGTTTCCAGCTAGTAGAGGCAGGTCAGCCCTACACTGTCATTGTGGATTATGCGCATACTCCTGATGGCTTGGATAATGTGCTGAAAACGGCTCGTTCTATTACTAAGGGTAAGCTGTGGGTTGTGTTTGGCTGCGGCGGAGACAGGGATAACAAAAAGCGCCCCATTATGGGTGGATTGGCGTTGGAGTTGGCTGATAAGGTTGTGGTTACCAGTGATAATCCACGCACCGAGGACCCGGAGCGCATCATTGACGAAATCTTTACAGCGCTGCAAAACGTGCCTGCGGGCAAGGAGTTGTCCGCCTGGCCGCCCGCAGCGGAGCATTTTCCGTTTGCGTGGGTCATGCCGGGGCGGATGTTGGGTATTATGTTGCCGGCCACGGGC
>CAMFZA010000189.1 GCA_946002345.1 uncultured Phascolarctobacterium sp.
GGTAGCCTCCCGCAGTAGGAAGGGGCTGGCGCCGGTGCCACCGCCACGACCATCAATGGTGATAAAGTCAGGCTCCGCATATACGCAATACTCCAAATCACGTTCAATACGACCAGCTGCAATCTTAATGCCGATGGGACGACCATCGGATTCCTCCCGCAGCATGGCTACCATGGCCTTCAAATCCTCCCGACTGTTGATTTCGGGGAACTTGGAGGGACTGTGAATATCCTCGCCCACGCCAAAGCCACGAATAGCTGCGATTTCCGGAGTCACCTTTTCTCCGGGCAGATGTCCACCCATGCCGGGCTTGGTTCCCTGACCAATCTTGATTTCGATAGCATCCACATTTCTAAGGTTTTCTCTGGTCACACTATATTTATTGGGGATATATTCAAAAATAAACTTCTTGGCTGCAGCCATTTCCTCGGGCACAATGCCGCCCTCGCCGCTTTCTTCTACGCTACCAGCCAAAGCTGTTGCTTTAGCAAGAGCAATTTTAGTCTCGCGAGACAAGGCACCAAAGGACATATGGGTTACAAAGATGGGGTTTTCGGCTACCAAAGGTCGTTTGGCGTTTTTGCCAATAACAACAGCGGTGCAAACCTCTTCCTCATCCAGGAGCGGGGGCGGATTAAGCTGTGCTCCCAAAATCAAGATATCATCCCAATTAGGCATTTTCATTTTTGTGCCCATGGCCCCAATAATGGATTTGCCGGACACAGCCATTTCATGAATCTCTGCCATATAACGATTGGAAAGGTCATGACGGGCATATTGAGGATCATAAGCTAAGCTAGGAGCAGCTTCGGTAGACTTAGCCTCTCTAACAGCAGCCTCAGGAGCTTCCACTACTTCCGGCGCAGCCTCCTCTTCTACCTTTTTAAAATTGCTAGCCGGACGCTTGCACACAGGGCAAACTGCTAAATCTGCAAAGGGAGTCCCCTCCTTTGCCTCATCATAAATAAAACCACACACACCGCACTTATATTTGGCCATCTTAACTGATTCCTCCTTCTGATTTCTATGCTGCTTAATTCTTCACAGAAATTACAATATCATTGTAATTCGCCCTAGACCTGCAAAAATCCTGCCTTAATTCCAAATTAACGGATAATTTCTATTAATGAAGAAAAGCCACGAGATAAGTAAAAATTTACTATCTCGTGGCTTACGTATTAATTGAATAAATGTATAGCTCTATCTATAGCAGCACGCTTACGCCATTACTCTCTTAGCTTAGCTTTGTAGGCTTCGGCCACCTGAGCAATAACTGCCTTCATGCTAGCATCAACCTCGGCATCGGTCAGAGTTCTATCCGCAGCCTGGTAGGTTAAATTAAAGGCCATGGACTTGCAGCCAGCAGCTACCTGCTTACCAGTGTAAATATCGAATACACGCACACTACGCAACAATTCGCCGGCATGAGTACGAATAACTCCTTCAATCTCCTCATTGGTAACCTCTGCAGGAACAACGACAGCAATATCGCGGCTCATAGCAGGATACTTGGGCAGATGCTGATATTTAGGTACTGCGGTTGCGCTGGCAACCAAGGGCTCTACTTCCATTTCCAAGACGTAGGTGGTTTGGTCAAGTTCAAAGTTTTCTTGAGCTACCGGGTGCACCTCACCGAAGGAACCAATAACCTTACCATTAATTACAATATCACAGCTCTTGCCGGGATGCAGATAAGGAGCACTGGAGCGAACCAAGCTATAGTCAGCAACCTGCATAGCAGCCAGCAATCCTTCTACAATACCCTTCAGGTCGTAAAAGTCAACATTATCTTTGGTATCACACCAGTTTAAAGCCTTGCGACGACCACTCAAAACAGCTGCCAGCATGGGACGCTCTACAGGGTCTTCAGTCAAAGGCAGCGCCTTGGGTAGGAAGATACGGCCTACTTCAAACAGGGCAACACTATCGTTATGGTTGCGCAGGTTAAAGGAAGCAGTTTGCAAAGCGCTAGGAATCATGGTGGTGCGCATTACAGAGAAGGCATCGGTGATGGGATTCAACAGCTCGATGCACTTACGACGGCTATCCTCTGCAGTCAGCAGCATTTTATCAAAGGCAGTGTCTTTAATAAAGCTATAGGTCATCATTTCATTCAAGCCGGCACTGGTCATGTAATCCTGGATAGCATCCTTTACATCGTCCAGCAGGGATTGATGACCTTGGGTAATGGTTAACTCCGGCTGATGGCTTTCGATATAATCATAGCCATGCATGCGAGCGATTTCCTCACTGATATCAGCGTCACATTCGATGTCACGGCGCCAGCTGGGAGCAGTGATTACCAGTTCCTCGCCCTTTTCTTCTACACCAAAGCCTAATTTTACCAAAATCTCGATAATCTCTTCGCGACTAATTACGAAGCCGATACGACCATTGATTTTAGCAGGAGTGGTGGTGATAACGGCGGGCTTAACCTCTTCCGGATATGCTTCTACAATACCGGCGAAGGTTTCACAGGCACCCATATTTTCCAAAAGATTTGCTGCACGATTCAAGGCATTGTGGGTCAAAATGGTATCCACACCGCGCTCAAAGCGACCGCTAGCCTCGCTGCGCAGGCCCAAAGCACGGCTGGTGCGACGGATGCTGGGGCCATGGAAGGAAGCAGCCTCCAAAATAACATTCTTCGTCTCGTTGGTAACCTCGGTCAAAAGACCGCCCATAACGCCCCCCAGGCCCGCAGCCTTTTCGGAATCACCAATGGTGATCATGGAAGGATTCAAAATGCGCTCCTTATCATCCAATGTGATGAGCTTTTCGCCTTCCTCAGCACGGCGTACAATCAGGGTACGGCCTGCTACCTTATCAGCATCATAAGCATGCATGGGCTGGCCTAATTCCAACATTACATAGTTAGTTACATCAACCACATTGCTGATGGGACGCACGCCGCAGGCACGCAGACGGCGTTGCATCCATTCGGGAGATTCAGCAATTTTGATATCCTTCAAAACACGAGTTGCAAAGCGGGGGCACAGCTCCGGAGCATCAATGCGAATGCTTACATAATCACCAGCATTGCCACCTGCGGCTTCCTTAACATCCAAGGCAGGCATCTTCAAGGGGCAGCCAGTAATAGCGCTGATTTCACGGGCCAGACCGATAATGCTGAAGCAGTCAGCACGGTTACTGGTAAGGTCGATATCAATAACAGTATCATTTAAACCCAACACCTCTTTTACATCCACGCCGATGGGAGTATCGGGAGGCAGGATAAAGATGCCGTTACGTTGCTCAGGCAGCAGTACCTTAGTATCAATGCCCAGTTCATCGGCACTGCACAGCATACCAAAGGAATCCAGGCCGCGCATTTTGGCCTTTTTCAGCTTCAGGCCCTCGGGGTTGCGACCGCTAGGAGGCAGCACGCTGCCCACTACAGCCACGGGCACAATGTCATATTGATGCACGTTTTGAGCGCCGGTCAAAATTTGCACCGGCTCGCCGCCCTGACCGTAATCCATCATGCACACCCACAAATGGTCGGAATTAGGGTGACGGGAAATTTCCATAACCTTGCCGGTAACAACGCCCTCCAGGCCCTGTCCCAACTTAGTTACAGTGTCTACTTCCAAGCCAACGCGGGTAATCTTGTCGCACAGCTCTTCGGTAGAGATGTTAATATCTACATATTGTTTTAACCATTCTAAAGATGCTAACATTTTGCTCCTCCTTATTTGAACTGATTGATGAAGCGTTGGTCATTTTCGAAGAACAAACGCAGGTCGTCAATACCATATTTCAGCATAGCAATACGCTCTACACCAAGACCGAAAGCAAAGCCTGTCATTTTGTCAGGATCATAGCCGCTCATGCGCAGAACGTTGGGCTGCACAACCCCGGCCCCCAAAATCTCCGGCCACCCGCGGGCCTGGCACGCAGGGCAGCCGCGCTGCCCGGGGCA
>CAMFZA010000190.1 GCA_946002345.1 uncultured Phascolarctobacterium sp.
GGAGCGTTTTAGCCCTCTTTCACCAACTTAGGCCGCAGACCGCTATGGTCCACATGGGCATGGGTCAAAACCACGGCGTCGATATCACCGGGGTTGAAGAGGAATTCTTTTTCGTTGAATGCTTTGACCAGCTTGGAGCCTTGGAACATGCCGCAGTCCACCAACATCTTTTTTGCGCCTACTTCAATTAGGTAGCAGGAGCCGGTGACAGTGCGTGCAGCGCCTAAAAACGTGATTTTCATGCATATGCCTCCTTTTATTTTCCACTTTCATTTATCCCTTGTTATTTTCGCATGCTATCTTTATTTATCTATTTTATTCTACACTATGCAGGAAAATCCTTTTTATGATCTTTTTAATATTAATATCAAATGCACTTCTTTGTCTGGGCAAAGAAGTGCCAAGAAACCCACCAGCATTGCATGCTGGACCGCTCCGCTTTTTGCCTCGCAGCAAAAAGCTTCGCAAAAAAGGCTTTACCATATGGTCGCTTCGCGGCGTTTAGCCCCCCTTTAGTGTGCTATTTTTAGTTAAAAATGAAATTGAGTAATAAGTAAGCAGCAGGTGAGCTTGTGACTTTTAGCGAATGAGTGGCTGGAACAATGAACTCAAGGGTTCGAAAACGTTTATTGTTTTGCGAGACAAATAGTACCCCGCAGAGTTCTTATTGTTCCCCACGAAATGAGCGTATAAAAAGTCACCGCGAACATGCTGATTGCTTATTACGAATTTCAATCATCCTTCTATAAGAAAATCATCAGTTGACAAACCAAAAAAAGATTATACCCATAAATATTATAAAAAAAACTGGCCATGAATGCTCACAGCCAGTAAATCTTTAAAAATACTCATTTATGAAATTACGTTGCTTGGGAAATAGGCTGTCCAGCAGCTCCAGCTTCTCCTCCGCCCCGGCCTTTACCCGAATGCGCCCTGCTTCACAAAGCTCCGTAGCACTAAAGGCACCAAAATACAGCTGGGTGAAGGTGCCCATATCCATAACCACTTCCTCTTGCTCAATCGTGGTCTTAACCTCAACAGAGCCCGCCTCAACATACAGCTTTAACAAATGGTTATTTCTATCAATCACCTTATCCGTTAACAGCAGCACCACGCTGCCAGCTAAAACTTCATCGGGCACTGCCAGCTTAGCTAGCGCCTTGCGTGCGTCCAGACAACGGGCCATCATAAAGGGATGCAGCTGCGGCGACAAGGCCTGGTCAGCAAAGCCCAAATAAGTCTTATCCCAGGCTGGTGCAAGCCAAGCAAACTCCCTAGCGGAGCTTTGGTGCATAGCCGCATATTGCAGTAAACGATTACGGGCATCCGCACCATCTGTCAAGAGCTCATGCACTGTAAAGCAGCCCTCGCTTAGGTAATAGAACATATAGCCACAGGGCTCACCCTCGCGATAAACTATGGCACACTGCATGCCCTCTAAACCATGCACTGTTAAGAGCTTCTGCCACTGGAAGTCAGTGCGCAGGGGCACACCATTACAAGCTGACGTCAATTTGGCGTATAGGGGTGCTAAAAGCTCCCTGCTGAGCGCCACCCGCTCCACCGCCAACTCCTTGCCCTTAGCCTGGGCCAACTCCCGGCCCAAATCAGCCAGCTTCATTTTATACTGCAAGCCATAATAGCAATAGGCAAACTCATAGGGCAAATAGATGCCTGCATAAATGGGCATCAGCGTAGCGAAGGTAAAGCCCTCCGACCGCAGCACCTCAAAGGTCGTGGCTAACAGTGGTCCAAAGGCGTGCTGTCCCCGTGCCTCCGGTGCTGTGGCTACCCCCACTAAATAGGGCGTCAGCTGTTCCTCCCCGCGGATACGCAGCATATACGGATTCACATGCACCATAGTACGCAGCTTTTCCCGTTGTTTGCCCTCAGCATCTGCGGGACCAAACTTTTCAAAGCCGCCAATTACCATATTATTCTTACCAACATACTCATTAAAATAATACTGAAAAAAGGGCTCCTGGCGCTTTTCAAAGCAGTAATCCCACAGCTCCTCCACCTGGGGCATGCGCTCAGCGTTAACCACACGATAAATCATGCTACACCTCATTTAAAAAAGACATTATATTTCTTCACCATGAACTCCGGATGCAGCGCTTCCTTGGCACTGCGTAACCCCGGAATACCCATATCCTCCTCACGGTTAAGGTAAACCACATCATCCCAAGCATGAGCAGCGAACTCCTTAGTGATAGCCGTGTACAGGCCACGCACATTGTGGTCCGCCTTCTCCACATGCAATACCGCTGTGTCTTCATTAATCTTTTTACCAAAGCTAAAGGCCTGAATTTTGCCATCAAAGCGAATGGCGCCACCCCGCAGCTCCAGCTGTACAACCCTCAAAAAGGCCTCCTGGATAGCGTACAGCTCGCACTCCAGGCTCGGGTCCTCCGCCTTGTGCTCATTCCACCATTTTTCGCCAAATTCCAGGCATTCGCGCATGTTAGCAAAGGTAATGGGCTCATAGGTAAAATCAGGATGAGCCTTGCAAAAAGCATTATAATGATTTTTCTGCCCATGCAGCTTGCGGCCGCTCATAGTGGCCAGCTTTTCACGCAGATAAACATAGTCCCAGTTATCCCTATCATCAATATACTCCAGACCGGGCATAACCCTTTCAAAGCGCTCCTTGGTGAAATCGTAAATACCATGCATTTCAAAGGGTCCGCCATTGCTCTCGCGAATCTCTTCTATAAGGCGCGGCAAATCCTCGTCCCTGCCACCAAAGGGCTGCAAATAAAAGTCCACATTTTTGCGGCGTACCTTATACAGCAAAAAATCGTGGGCCACACACCAATAAATATGGTAGCAATCACGCCAAACATAGTTATTGGAAAAGGCGCACTCGCTGCCCCTTTGATGGCTTTTAGATATATAGCTTTCAAACAATGGCTTTTGGGCCAAAGTAACCTTTTGGAATTCTAAAATTTTCATGACCCCCTCGTCAATATCTACTATTCCTGTACATATTATACCGTTTCCTGGGTTTTGTAAACTAGCAAATCCACACTATTAACAACTTCTTCACAAAAAAAGCGCCCGCACAGCAGACGCTTTTCTCCATGGATTATACATTGCCTAAACGCCGTAATAGTACCCTAGCAAAAGCAATCCCAGCAATACCTGTCACAAGCTGGGGCACGCTCATAGCAAACAAAAGCATTCTGCGCAGAGGCGGCTGCTCTAGAGCCAGCAGCTCCAGCACCAGCCATGTCCCTGCCAGCATTAGCAGCGTCTTCACCAGCGGTGGCAGCCACAGCCTTAGCCATTTTTGCTCCAGTAGCAAGGACAGGCACAGCACAAAAACAGTATTGCCCAGCCATACCACGGGCAATAACAGGGGCACAGCCAATTGTCCCTGCAAATAGGCAGTCACCGGCAATAAAGCGCCCAAAAGCAAGGCCGTAGTCCTGCCATTGAGGTCCAGAGTAAGAGCCAGCATCATGTGCACCAATGTACCAATCAGAAAGGTGGATACGGGCAGGGGCAAGGGTACAATTAAACGCAGTCCCTGCAATGCCAGTGCCACAGCAATTAGCAGTGCTCCCCGCACCAGCTGGCGATTATGCATGCTTAGCAGGGCATTCCTTGGCTACAAAAGCAGTATAGGCTGCCTGCAGCTGGGGTACCAGCTCGCCCACCTTGCCACCGTTCACAAAGCCACGATCAATTTTGGTTACAGGCATGAATTCGCAGCGAGGGCCGCACAAAAAGGCTTCGTCAGCCTTCAAAGCGAAGTCCTTGTCAAAGGGGC
>CAMFZA010000191.1 GCA_946002345.1 uncultured Phascolarctobacterium sp.
CAATCAGTGCACTTGGAAATCACAGAGACTGCAACGACATTAAATATTGATTTAACACTGCTTATTGAAAAATTCCACGCACATGGCTTTGAAGTCTTTTTGGATGATTTTGGTGTTGGCTATTCCTCGCTGTCCACCTTGAACACTCTACCCTTTGACAGGGTTAAACTGGATAAAAGTCTTATTGATTATATAAAAACCGATAAGGGCTTATTCATGGTTGATAAAATCATAGAGTTTTCCCGTAAGTATAGGATCCAGATAACAGCCGAGGGAGTGGAGGATGCAGAGCAAGCTGCTATATTAAAGAGTATGCTCCATGAAGATGATGCTTTGCCTCGAGTCGATGATATCCAAGGCTATTATTATGCGCGCCCCATGCCTAAGGAGGATTTTGAAAAGCTGCTGTAAAAACTAACCCCTCGACTTTAAGTCGAGGGGTTAGTTTTTACTTCTCTCTGATATTTAGAATCACAATGGAGCAAAAGATGAGCACCATTCCTAAGGTCTTGCTCATGGTCATGGGCTCGGCAAAGCACAGCATACCCACGGCAGCGGCCACAAAAGGCTCAATGGTAGCGAGGATGGAGGCTTGCCCCGGTTCCACCTGCTCCAAGCCCTTAGTGTACAAAAGATAAGGTATCACAGCGCACACAAGGCCGAGACCCAAGCTGCCGCCAATAGTGGTCAAATCGATTTTGCTCAAAGTCGCACTGTCAAAATCAGCTAAGGGTACAGCGGCTAACAGGGCGAAATAAAAGGTATAAGCCGTAATGGTCATGGAGGAATATTTTTGTACGGCATATTTGCCAAAGATGCTATACAAGGCGTAGCCAAAGCCACTGCCCAATCCATAAAGCAGGCCGCTAAGCGTAAGGCTAAGGCCACCCTCAAAGGCGCCGGTGACGCAGCCGCAGCCGATGAAGGTGCACACTAACGCCAAACCCTTTTTGGCAGTAAAGCCTTCGCCAAAGAGCAGCAAGCTCATGAGCATAACGAAGGCTGGGGCAGTATATAAAAGCAGAGCTGCCACAGCTAAGCTGCTGCTTTGAATGCAGTTGAAATAGCAAAAATTGAAGAACACAAGGCTCAAAACACCTGTGCCCACAAACATCCAAATGTCGCGCAGAGCAATGCGCAGTTGGCCAATTCCTTGCCACAGCAGCACCAGTGTAATGCAGGTGGCAGAGGCCATAGCCCTTAAAGCTACGATTTGCATGGAGCTAAAGCCTTGGGCGGCAATGGCTTTGACGAACAGGCCAATAAGTCCCCACAGTGCTGCCCCTCCGATGATATAAAGATAGGCGCGTGTTTTCAAGGCTGCTCCCTCCGCTTGCGTCCCCAAAAGGCGCGAAACTTGCTTACCATTTCCTTATCAGTGGGCTTGCCGGGCCACAGCTCCTGCTTGTCCGAGCAGCGCATAGCAGCCAATAAATGGTCGTAAACCTCGGGATAGCGCTCGTTGAGCTGGGCAATATGCTCCTTCACATCCTGTCGCATGGTATGTCCATCATAGGGGCAGGGATTTTTGAGGGGCTTGATGCCCAATTTTGCCACCAGCTCGCGAATCTCACTCTCACGATAA
Organism: uncultured Phascolarctobacterium sp.; assembly: GCA_946002345.1. Taxonomy (GTDB): domain Bacteria; phylum Bacillota; class Negativicutes; order Acidaminococcales; family Acidaminococcaceae; genus Phascolarctobacterium_A. The sequence continues at coordinate 1,586 of CAMFZA010000191.1, forward strand.
TAAAGCAAGGGGCGCAGCACGGTGATACCACTGCGTGACAATGGCGTTACCGGCAAAAAGGTACGCAGCTGCCCGCTGGTCATAAGATTCATGAAAAAGGTTTCCACGGCATCATCATTATGGTGTGCCAGCGCCACCTTATTGAAGCCAAGTTCTTGGGCCCGACGATTAGTGGCGGCACGACGAAAATAAGCGCAGGTGAAGCAGGGACTGCCGCCTTTTTTAGCGTGGGCGGCCATTACATCCACATCATCGCTGTAATGCTCCAGTCCATAATGAGCGCAAAAATCCACCAGCTCCTGCTTGGGAAAATTGGGGGCAAACACGGCGTTGACCGTGTAGCAGGCTAGGTCAAAGGGAATGGGGGAAAACTTTTTGATTTCCGCCAGCATGGCCGTTAACAGCATGCTATCCTTACCACCGCTTAGGCCAACTAAAATTCTGTCACCGGGAGCAAGCATATCAAATTCAATAATCGCCCGCCACAGCTTGCTTAAATCATCAGCGGGGACAAAGGGTATATTCTTGGGCATGGTTGCCTCCTTAATGCGGTTTATGCTTATTCTAGCACATTCCATCGCAGGGCTCAATACCTAGAGGAGATGTATAGTTTATACGATGGGCTTCTAAGGGCCTTTCTTTGGTCGTCATCGGCTTGGCAATTAAGACCAAAAATGTCATTTAGGCTTCCCCCTTTGCCAAAGGTTAGGGACAAGGGGCTAGTTCTTAAGTAAGTTTGCTTATGTTGGAAGGAAGCATAAGCATTTTCTCAAATGTTTCTTTAGGCAAGAGGCGAGCATAATAATAGCCTTGAATATCATCAACACGTGGCAAGGCATCAGCTTTAAGCAGCTTTACTTTTTAGAATAGCTGCTTGTTCTGCATCTTTAGTGCGATAGGCCAAGTATTCTTTAAGCTTGCCAAAAATCCTACTTTCTGATATGGTAAGCATATAGCGTTAAACAGATAGGAGGTCATGACCATAACTATAGAACGATTTACTGCTAAGGATATTACTGAAGCTACCTTCTTGACACTGCTTACTTGGGGTGAGGAAATGGCCTTGGCGAATGAGCACTTAAAAAACGTCCTGTATGAGGCCATGGTGCGCTACTACTTCCGTAGCTCTGATTTTTCTTATAAAATGGTGGATGAAGAAGGAGCCATGCAGGGCTTTTTGCTGGCGGCCCCCATAGATGCACGTGACAATTCCCAAAAGTGGCTAGAGGAGCAGCTGCAAAGCTTTGCAACAGAAGAACAGGATTTAGTCTATAATTATCTTCGCTATTTGAGCTACAATGGTCAGCAGGTGCGCAATGTGGCCCATAAAAAGGATTTGCTGCTGTGTCTTTTCTTGAGCCGGAAGCCGGGCGTGGGCAGCAAGCTTTTAGAAAATGTGGAAGAGGTGGCTCGCCATCACAGCATTGCTCGCATGCATCTTTGGGCGGATGCTACCTGTGATTACAGCTATTATCGCCGGCGTGGGTATAAAGAAACGGGACATTTTGTAAATAAGGTGCTACCAGAATTAGGGCGGCAGGCTACTTGGATTTATAGCAAGGAAGTGAGCAAATGAAAATTTATACTTTGATGGAAAATACTGTAAAGGACGAAGCTTTTTGCTGTGAGCACGGCTTGAGCCTATATGTGGAGACGCCCCGGCATAGGCTGCTTTTTGATACAGGCGGCAGTGCCGCCTTTGCAGATAACGCTGCGAAGCTAGGTGTGGACTTGAGCCAAGTTGATATTTGTGTAATTTCCCATGGGCATAACGACCACGGCGGTGGTTTAGCCAAGTTTTTAGAGCTGAATAGTACTGCTCCAATTTATATTAGTCGTTATGGGTTTGAGCGCCATTTCGCAGGCACGGAGCGGGAGATTAGTATTCCGGCAGCTTTGCAGGATAGTGGTCGCTTTGTGTTGGTGGATGATTATCTAAAAATTGATGAGGAATTGGAGCTGTGCAGCTGTAACGAGAAAAAGGCCCAGCATTTTACTGATAGCTTTGGGCTAAACATGCTGCAGGATGATGAGTTTTTGCCCGATGATTTTCGCCATGAGCAATATCTCACCATTTTAGCACAGGGGCGCAAGGTGCTTTTGAGCGGCTGTTCTCATAAGGGCATCTTAAACCTAATGGAATGGCTTAAGCC
>CAMFZA010000192.1 GCA_946002345.1 uncultured Phascolarctobacterium sp.
GGATTTGGAATTGGGCAACGACGGATTGGAAGATGAGGAAAAGCGGCGGTTTAGGTAAGGGACTAGGTGCGATTTTTGGTGAAAATCCCAGTCCTGTGCCGGAGCCTGTAAAAGAAGAGCAAGGGAATATCAAGCCTACAGAGCTTGAAATAGGTACGATAAAGGCGAATCCGTATCAGCCTCGTCGTGCTTTTGATGAAGAAAAGCTGCAGGAGTTGGCTGCATCCATCAAGGAATTTGGAGTGGTGCAGCCCTTGGTAGTGCGCCAAAAGGGTAAGGGCTATGAGTTGGTGGCAGGTGAGCGACGTCTGCGTGCAGCTAGCTTGGCCGGACTGACCAGCGTGCCCGCCATTATCAAGGAATATGATGACGTAAAGATGATGGAAATTGCGCTGGTGGAAAACATTCAGCGTCATGATCTTAATCCCATTGAAGAAGCTCAGGGACTGCGCCGTCTCATGGCGGAATGTAAGCTGACCCAGGAGCAGGCTGCAGAAAAAGTAGGACGCAGTCGCGTGGCTGTGACTAATATTTTGCGGCTGTTAAACCTGCCCGAGGCTATTCAGAAATTTATTGTGGACGGCAGACTGAATATGGGTCAGGCTAAGCAGCTTTTAGGATTACCTAAGCAGGAGCAGCAGCTAGAGGTGGCCACGGCCGTTATGGAAAATGGTTGGAGCTCCCGTATGACAGAACAGGTAGTGCGCCTTTTAAAGGAAGGCAAGCAGCTGAAGATTGTGCGTGAAATCGTGGAGGAGCAGGCACCTAAGGCTAAAGCAAAGCCGGCCAAGCCCAAGCGCGTGCCCAGTGCCAATGATGTGTTCTGTCGCGATTTTGAGCAGCGTCTGGTGGAGCTTTTGGGAACCAAGGTCAAGGTACAGCCCAAGCCTGAGGAGGATGGTCGCCAAGGAGGCACCATTCAAATCGAATATTATTCTGCCGAAGATTTGGAGCGCATTTATGAGGTGCTCCAGCAAGGGCATGAGGATGAGCTGCCGACACCACAGACCATACGCCGTTTGCATGTATGAATACCTGCAACGGTTAGACTATAGATTGGAGACGATATAGTGGAAGGAGCAAATTTGGCTCTGAGTAATAATCTGGCAGTGATTATTGCTTTTTTAGTATTAGTAATTGTAGTTTTAGCAGTCTTGCTGTTCAGTGTAAAGGGCAAGCTTAACGCCTTGCAGGCTAAGTACGACTTTTTTACCCAAGGTAAGGAAGCTAATATTGATGTGGTTTTGACTGACACCTTAAATGAATTACACAAAACGCAGGCAGAGCTGGCTGCGTTGCAGAGCAAGCATGCCAAGCTGCAGGAGCAGGTGCAGGGGTGGTTGCTGGATGTGATGCTGATTGGTGACGATGCCTTTGATGCTATGGGTGGCGAAATGAGCTATTCTATTTTGCTGACGGACGCCAAGAAGGATGGCCTTTTGCTTACCAGCATTTACGGGCGTGACGAAAGCCGCTGCTATGCTAAGGATATCAAGGGTGGTAAATCTTCCTATCCTTTGGCTGAGGAGGAGCAAAAGCTCCTGTAAATGTGTTTTGTATACATGGGCTTTAGCTCTTGTAGTGGAGTAAAAAAAGTACTATAATGTGCACATAGAAAAAGCTATGCAATGGTGCGTAACCAGAGCATAGCTTTTTGTTTTGCTTGTTCCTTTTCCCAATGCTTAACTGCTTAGTGGCCCTCGAAAAGCTTCAATAAAATGAACATGGTCTCACCGAAGGTCAGATAGCGGAACCAGATGCGAGGATAAACAAAGCCTTTAGCATCAATTTCATAGGTACCGCTGATGCGGGCATGAATAGCCACACTTTCCATGGCGGCAATGGTGAGCAGTAAAAAGCCCGGTATCCAGGTAGCATCATGGAGCATGAGCCAAATGCAGTATAGTAAATAGAGGACATCGCTGACAAAATACATGATGAAGATGGAAGCGGTGCCATCCACTAGAATGACGTGCTTGCGCTCAGGATGCTTGCGTTTTTCCTCCAGCAATTTGGCAAAGCTCTGCAGGAAAAAATAGATGCGCTGGGTATGAATGAAATGAAACATGCGCATACATATAAAAAATAAGGGTAAAAAGTTCATGTCAATACCTCGGTTTTAGATTCACTCTATTATACACCAAATGCACGAATTCTGCCAATAGGACACAACACAGAAAAGATACGCACAGAAGAAACAAATATCCATAAAATATGCACAGAAAAATGAAAATCATAAAAAATGTATCAATTTTTCACATCTGACACCAAGTATACAGAAAACATGAAAAATATCGTTGACAAAAGTGTAGTGTTATGGCTATAATGAGTACCATAAGTTATTAGGATATGCGATTGTACGTAAGCCTGCTCCTAATAATGCTGTATTTACAAGGGAAAAGGAGAAATCAAAATGAAAAAATGGAAAAAAATCGCCACTGCTGCACTTGCTGCAATGGTATTCGCATCCGTGCTGAGCGGTTGCGGTGGAGAGAAAAAGAAAGCTGCTGACGCTGGCAACACCATTAAGGTTGGTGCGTCCTTCGAATTGACCGGTAATGTTGCTAACTATGGTAAATCCATCCTGTCCGGCTTCAAAATGGCTGCTGACGAGGCTAACAAGACCGGCATCAACGGCAAAAAGATTGAAGTTATCGAAAGCGATAACAAATCCGAGCCTTCCGAATCCGGCAACTCCATTACTAAATTGGTAACCCAGAACAAGGTTATCGCTGTTGTTGGTCCTGCAACCAGCGGCTGCGTAGCAGCAGGTGCTCCTATCACCACTGCTAACAAGATTCCTCACATTGCGCCTTCTGCAACTGCACCTGGCATCACCGTTGACAATGGCAAGGTTAGAGAGTTCATGTTCCGTGCATGCTTCATCGACCCGTTCCAAGGCCAAGTAATGGCAACCTTCGCTAGCAACACCCTGAAGGTTAAGAATGTTGCTATTCTGTTCGACTCCTCCAGCGATTATTCCAAAGGCCTGGCTTCTGTATTCCAAAAGACTTTGGAAGGCAAGGGCGGCAAGATCGTTGCTAAAGAAGCTTTCCTGTCCAAGGACGTTGACTTCAAGGCTTCTCTGACCAAGATTAAAGCTACCAATCCGGAAGCAATTTATGTTCCCGGCTACTATGAAGAAGTTTCCAAGATCATTAAGCAAGCTCGTGAAATCGGCATCACCGTTCCCATGATGGGCTCCGACGGTTGGGAAAGCCCGAAACTGGCTGAAATCGCCGGTAAAGATGCTCTGAAGGGCTGCTACTATGTATCTGCCTTCTCCGCACAGGATAAGGATCCTTCCGTACAAAAATTCATTGCTGACTACAAAGCTAAATATCAAAAGGACCCCGATATTTTCGCAATGCAAGGCTACAACGCTGGCTTAGTTCTGTTTGATGCAATCAAGCGCGCTGGCACCACCGACGGCACCAAGCTGGCTAAGGCTATTGCCGAAACCAAGGACCTGCCGGTAGCAAGCGGCAAGATGACCTTCGATGCTAACCATAACCCGATTATGCCGGCATTGATCATCAGCTTAGAGGGTGGCGTTCCTACCCTGAAAGAGAAGATTGCTCTGTAATCCAATCTCTAAGCTTTACAACTTTATATTGCAAATTAGTTAGTGTTCCTAATCCACGGTTTATTTAGTAAGTTAAAAAGGGGCTTGGCTAAAACTACAAGCCCCACAATATATTATTTATTTTTTGAGGGGGAATAAACCA
>CAMFZA010000193.1 GCA_946002345.1 uncultured Phascolarctobacterium sp.
ACTTCAACGACGCAACATGCCATTGCGTGTCAAGAAAAACCCAGCCCTCAACCATATAATTGGAAACAGCCTTAACTTCCTGCATCTTACTTTTATAGCGGCGCATTTCCCGGTTCAGTGCCGCCTGCTGCTGAGCAAAACGCTCCACAATAGGCCGCAGCTCGGGATACACATCCTGCTGCACACTCACCTGCTCTAAATCTAAGGTCTCCAAAGGGTGCAAGGCCTTACGGGTAATACTGCGAGCAGCTATGAAGGTGCCCCCCAAAACGAAAAGCAAAACCACTACAATATAGCCCGCTAAAAAATGGGCCTGCTGAAAAACAGCCTCATTGGTACGGGCCAGACGCAGAATATTGCCATCTGCCAAAACCACTGCATAATAGAGAATATCCTTGCCCAGCGTGTCGGACTTGCGGCTAGCGAAGCCTTCGCCCTGCACCAGAGCCTGTTGGACCTCCTCCCGCTGCAAATGGTTATCCATAGCCTCCGGCATGGTGTAATTGTCAAACAGCACCTCACCCTTGGGGTTGAGCAGTGTTACCCTGTCCGCCAGCTTCACCCTGTGGAGCTGTTTTAGGGTAATGCGTCCGTCCTCATCCGTCTCCAACAGCAGCGTTGCCTCCCGCTTCAGGCTTTGGTAACTGTCATTAGTAATATAATGCACGCTGAACCAGGCAAAAAGAGCCACCACCAGCAGCACGCTGCCCATGGTTAAAAGCAGCAGGCTGCGAAATAACTTCTGCTTCATTTGGTGGCCGCCATTCTGTAGCCCACTCCACGAATGGTTTCTACTAAATCACCGGCGCTGCCAAGCTTTTGGCGCAAAGTACGAATATGCACATCCACAGTGCGGGTTTCGCCGGTAAATTCGTAACCCCAAATGTCATTGAGCAGCTTATCTCGGGAAAAGACAATGCCCGGGTAGAGCAAAAATTTTTTCAACAGTTCAAACTCCTTCAAGGTCAGCACAACATCCTGCCCCTTGACGGTCACCTTGTGCTCCTGCAGATTAACCTCTAAATCATCCCTTTTAATGATTTGTGCAGCGGCTTGAATGCTGCGGCCCTCACACCGGCGCAGCACTGCCTTAATACGAGCCACCATTTCCAGCATGCCAAAGGGCTTGGCAATATAATCATCGGCACCGCAATCCAGGCCCTTGACCTTGTCGAACTCGGTGCCCTTGGCCGTGGCCATGATTACGGGGATATTGGCATAGCGTTCATCGCTGCGCAAACGGCGCAAAATATTCAAACCATCCTCGTCGGGCAGCATGATGTCCAGCAAAATCAGCTTAGGCAGCTGCTTTTCCAGCTCTGCAAATAGCTCCTTGCCGGTGCCGCAGCCCTTGGCCTCCAAGCCCACGGATTGCAGTGTATAAACCTCTAATTCGCAAATATTTTGTTCGTCCTCTACGCAGTAAATCATCTCTTAGACCTCATTTCTCCCACTTTTTGCTAGACAATTTGTTCATATCTCTGTCGTTTTGCTGACCTTAGCACTGCTCCAGCGCAGTCAGGCGCACGTTTTAAGCTACTGCAAACGTTATGTAAAGTGTTCACCTTTATATTATATATGATAGCGGATTTTTCCTGCCTGCGCTGTTAAATTTGCGTAAAAAAATCTGACAAAAAATCTTTGACAATAGTCAAAATATTTAGTAGAATATAATCGTAGTATATCAAAAGAGGTTTTTATCGTGAAAATTTTTACTTATTTTAGGAAAATGAATAAATTGGGTGCTGCCATGGTGGAGTACGCTGTGATTTTGGCTTTTGTGGCGGCGGTGGGCTCTAGCTTTACAGATAACATTAGTCCTGGAGTCAATAGTATTGTTAAATCTGTTTCCTCGATGCTTGGCTTGGCTGCTAACGGGAATGAAACACAGCAGTCTGCAAAAGATATAGCGTTTACACTGTTTACTGATCCAGAAATGAATAAAATTTTTGGAAAACGTTGGGAAAGTTTTGGCAGAGAGATTGCAAGCAATGGTGATAAGTACATTGAAGACTACTATTTTAATAAAATTGGATTGGACACAGCATATTCAATTGTTGGACAATATGTATGGAATAATAATCCCCCAGGCCCGGCTGAAGTAGGACTTGCTGTTGATGGGGGTAAAAATTATAAACTTATTACTATTGCTGATAAAAATGGAGTAAGTTGTGCGGCGGGTAGTTTTAATGATGAGAGCACCCACTTTTCTGCTACCCAATATCTATTGTGTGAAAAAAACGGAATGATGAACATTGTTGCAACAAGAGAATTAAGTACTGTATGCATCACAAAAACAGGAACTCATGTCAGCGACTGCATTCCAAAAAATGAAGCTGAACCCACATACTCCCTAAACAATAACTTTTCTCAAGCTAGTTACAAAGATAAAAATGAAAACTGGATAGATGTTCGCAATCTAGAAAATGGCTTTGTCAAGTATAACCCCTAACTAACAAAACAGCCCGCCCTTCACAAAGAAGAGCGGGCTTTGCTTTTGTCTTTTTCCACTATCCTGTAAAATGCGTTAGCAGTGCTTATAACGCATTTTACTCTTGAGTGAATTGATCCTTACCCACAGCGCACAGGGGGCAAACCCAATCCTCGGGAACATCTTCCCAAGCAGTGCCCGGAGCTACGCCGTTATCGGGATCGCCAACCTCGGGATCATATACATAACCACAAATACCGCATACCCATTTAGCCATTTGTAACAACTCCTTTCGGAAAAATAGTCTTGTGACAATTCTATTATAGCACATAATCTGCTACCGAAGGAAAAAACTTGGTGAAAAATACTCCGAATTTTTCTGGCTCGCAAAAGTATCCCCCCAAATACCCTTCGCAAATAATGGCCCAAACTTCTCATACTCCAGAAAGCGATAAGCAAATTATTATGCGTACAAATAACACCGTTTTCTACTTTTCAACCAAGCCATAGCTTTCCTCTAAAAGCTGCTGCACCAAAGGTTCATCCACTTCTTTATCAAGGACAATGGTTATCCAGTGCTTTTTATTCATGTGATAGGCCGGGTAAAAATGCACCCTGTCAATAAGGTCCAGTATCTTTTCCGGTGGCAGCTTAATATTTACCACATCCAACGTTCCTTTAGCCGCTAGTCCTAAGCTTTTATAGGGTATGGTCATAAATAAAGCGTACCATTTGTTCCTTTTGGCAGTTTTGAAGGTGTAGGCATCGGGCGAATCCTCCCACGGAGCCTCCGGCTTAGTGCCAAACTTACCTGTACAATACTCCATCAGCCTAAGCTTCATGTTGGCTTTAACCAGGCATCTTTCTTTAATCTCCTGCACTAAAGCCTCCACCTGTTCCCTTATGCCAGTGACAAAGCCAGTAATATTGTCTGCAACATTGAAGGGCAAGTATTCTTCATCAGTATAAGCATCAAATACATTGACTTCAAACCTTTTGCCAGAAATCACAAAGATGGCGTAAAGTCCCACATCCAGTAATTCCTTTTTCAGCTCAAAGCCAGCTTCCGTCCTACTAAATCCATATGCAATTGCCCTTTGACAGTTTATGTCATACTGTTCGAGCAGAGGGTATAACATACTTATCTCACTCCTCTTTTTTTCATTATAACATAAAACCATCTCTGTTTATATATTTCCTACTACATATATATATTATATTACTCTCACCAGCCACTCATGCACGCTAGCTGCATCTTCGGCACCCATAAAAGG
>CAMFZA010000194.1 GCA_946002345.1 uncultured Phascolarctobacterium sp.
CCTCCGTGGCCTCTGCCAAAGTTTTAGGCATATACAGCCCTCCCAGTTGATTTTGTAAAGCTTACTGGTAAAGCAGCTCCGGCTTAGTCCTCCCAGCTCAGGCTGAGAGCCTGCAGTGCTACTACGCTGACAATGCGGCGACGGCGCATAGCGCTCATTACCCGTTGCAGCTCCCGAGCAGTATCCATGCTGGTCAAGCAGGGAATAGCGTGCTCAACAGTGGAGCGGCGAATCTTGAAGCCATCACGCTCCGCATCGCGACCATGGTTAGTGGTGTTGATAACCATGCTGATACGACCAGCCTTGATGTCATCAAGAATATTAGGATGACCCTCGCTAACCTTAGTAGCCACATTCACATTGACGCCATGCTCCTTGAGATATTGAGCAGTGCCGCCGGTTGCAGATACGATGTAGCCTAAATCCTCAAAGCCCTTGGCGATTTCTACAGCCTCAGGCTTATCCATGTCAGCCACAGTAATCAGGATGGAGCCTTCGTGAGGCACATTAATACCGGAAGCCAGGCAAGCTTTGTACAAAGCGCGGCTGAATTGGTAGTCGCAGGCCATAACCTCGCCGGTGGACTTCATCTCGGGGCCCAAGGTGATATCAACATTGGACATCTTGTTGAAGGAGAATACGGGAGCCTTGACAGCATAATAGTCCGGGAAGAGACGCAGGCCAGGACGGAAGCCCTGCTCGCGAATGCTAATGCCCATAGCACACTTGGTTGCCACATCCACCATGGAAATGCTGGTAACCTTACTCAAGAAGGGTACAGTTCTAGAAGAACGGGGGTTAACCTCAATTACATAAACATGGTCATCACGAACAATGTACTGAATGTTGATCATACCCTTAACTTCCAGACCCAAAGCCATTTTATTGGTATAGTTAATAATGGTCTTAATTACAGACTCACTTAAGGAGCGGGGTGGATATACAGCGATGGAGTCACCGGAGTGTACGCCTGCACGCTCAACGTGTTCCATAATGCCAGGGATCAGCACTTCCTTGCCATCGCAAATGGCGTCAACCTCCACCTCGGTGCCCTGCAGATAATGGTCAACCAAAACAGGATGCTCTGCAGAAGCCTTTACAGCGTAGGTCATGTAGTTGCGCAGCTCATCATCGTTATACACGATTTCCATGGCACGGCCGCCCAGCACGTAGGAAGGACGAACCATGGTGGGATAGCCAACATCATGAGCAGCGTTCAGTGCGCCCTCGGTGTCAAACACAGTGTGTCCCTTCGGACGAGGAATGTTGCAATCGGTTAAGAGTTGCTCGAAACGCTCGCGGTCTTCGGCGCGGTCAATGCTATCCACGGAGGAGCCCAGCACCTTCACGCCGGCGCGGGACAGGGGACCTGCCAGATTAATAGCAGTTTGGCCACCAAATTGCACGATAATGCCCTCGGGTTGCTCTTTATCAATAATGTTCAGCACATCTTCCACAGTCAGGGGCTCAAAGTACAGCTTGTCCGCAATATCAAAGTCAGTGGATACTGTTTCAGGATTGTTGTTGATGATAATGGTTTCGTAGCCCATTTCCTTCAACGCCCAAACGCAGTGTACGGAGCAGTAGTCAAACTCAACGCCCTGACCGATGCGGATAGGACCGGAGCCCAGTACAACAACCTTCTTCTTGTCGCTAACCTTAACCTCATCCTCAGTTTCATAGCAGGAATAGTAGTACGGAGTAGCAGCTTCAAATTCAGCAGCGCAGGTATCTACCATCTTGTAGGTGGGGATGATGCCATTGGCCTTGCGCAGGTCACGAATTTCAAATTCTGTTTTGCCTACACGAGCAGCAATGGTCTTGTCGGCGAAGCCCATCTTCTTAGCCTTGCGCAGCAGGCTAGGAGTGAGCTCATGGGTTTCCAGAGCGCGCTCCATCTTGATGATGTTTTGAATCTTAGACAGGAACCATTTATCAATCTTGGTGATGGCATTGATTTCGTCAATGGTTACGCCACGGCGCATGGCCTCAGCGATTACAAAACAACGCTCATCATCAATATTCTTGATTTTAGCGCGAATTTCTTCATCGCTCAAAGCCTTCAGCTCGGGCATTTCCAAGTGGGTCAGGCCAATTTCCAGGCAGCGCACAGCCTTCAGCATGGAAGCTTCCATAGTACGCTCAATAGCCATAACCTCGCCGGTAGCCTTCATCTGGGTACCCAGAGTACGGTCGGCGGTAACAAATTTATCAAAGGGCCAACGGGGGAATTTCAAAACGATGTAGTCGATGGCAGGCTCAAAGCAAGCCTTGGTCTTCTTGGTAACAGCGTTTTCAATTTCGTCCAGATTATAGCCCACAGCAATCTTACTGGTAACTTTAGCGATGGGATAGCCAGTTGCCTTGGAAGCCAAGGCGGAGGAACGGCTTACGCGGGGGTTAACCTCGATTACATAGTAGTTTTCAGAATAGGGGTCCAGTGCCAGCTGTACGTTGCAGCCACCAACTACGCCCAGTTCACGGACGATATCAATGGAAGCTTGGCGCAGCATTTGCACTTCTTTATCATTCAAGGTTTGAGCAGGAGCCACAACAATGGAGTCACCGGTGTGCACACCTACGGGGTCCAGATTTTCCATGGAGCAAACGGTGATGCAGTTGTCAACAGCGTCGCGGATAACCTCAAATTCGATTTCCTTCCAGCCAGCGATGGAGCGTTCAATCAAGCATTGGCCGATGGGGCTGTAGCCCAGGCCCTTTTGCACGATATCAACCAGCTCGTCCTCGTTTTCGGCAATACCGCCGCCGGTGCCGCCCAGGGTGTAAGCAGGACGCACAATCAAAGGATAGCCGATTTCACGACCAAAGGAGCAGGCAGCCATGATGGTTTCTACGATGGTGGATTCAGGGATGGGCTGATGGATTTTTTCCATCGTCTCCTTAAACATTTCGCGGTCCTCGCCACGTTTAATGGCGGAGATTTGGGTACCCAGCAGGCGTACCTTGTACTCGCTCAAAATACCCTTCTCTTCCAGCTTCATAGCCATGTTCAGACCAATTTGGCCGCCCAGGGTAGCCAGCAGGGAGTCAGGACGCTCGCGTTTAATAACAGTTTCCAAAAACTCTACGCTAATAGGCTCAACATAAACGCGGTCAGCAATGTGCACGTCGGTCATGATGGTTGCAGGATTGGAGTTAACCAATACAACCTCAAGACCCTCTTCCTTCAGAGCACGGCAAGCCTGGGTGCCGGCATAGTCAAATTCGGCAGCCTGACCGATGATAATAGGGCCGGAACCGATAACGAGCACCTTTTTAATATTACTTAGCTTCGGCATGATAACGACCCTCCATTAAGTCAATAAAGTGTTTGAACAAATATTCGTGACCACCGGGGCCGGGGCAGGCCTCAGGATGGTATTGCACGGTGAAGGTGGGATGATTTGCGTATTCCACACCCTCAATGGTGCCATCATTCATGGAAATATGGGTTACAGTGATGCCCTTGCCCTCGATGGAAGCAGGATCCACTGCATAGCCATGGTTTTGGGAGCTAATATAGATGCGACCGCTGCGCAAATCCTTAACAGGCTGGTTCACACCGCGATGACCGAACTTCATCTTGTAAGTGTCGGCACCATTAGCCAAAGCCATCAGCTGGTGACCCAGGCAAATGCCGAAGATGGGACGGCGGCCGATGAGCTGCTACACATTTTCGATAAGATCCGCTAAATCCGTGG
>CAMFZA010000195.1 GCA_946002345.1 uncultured Phascolarctobacterium sp.
GGCCCAAGGGGGCAAGCTGAACCAGCTTTTGGGCTATGGCCATGTGGCAGCCCTTAGCCAAGTCTTGGAGCGGCACGAGGATTGTCACGCCGCTTTAATCGACCAATTTACTACTTCACTGGTGAACGTTCGGGAGCTGACGAAGCGCTTTCCCAATTGCCTTGTCAAGCAGCAGCCTAAGGCAGAAGTTAATTTGGCTGTGGCGGCCGCATCAGTGCTGGCCCGGGCACGCTTTTTGCGTACCATGGCTGAGCTGGCGGAGGCTGCCGGTGAAGCTACCCTGCCTAAGGGCGGTGGAGCGCAGGCCACAGCCTGTGCCCGGCGGTTAGCTGCCAAGCTAGGCCAAGCAGAGCTGGTGAATTTTGTTAAGCTGCATTTTGCCAATTATGCTCGCCTGTAGTACACAGCCTGTGAACCTGACCTGGCAACAATGAGTTAGGGGACCGGTCAGCTATTCCTACAACTAGATATGGTAAAAAGCATAGCCTTTGCCTGCAAAATATGGTAAAATATTTTGCAGGCATATTTGCGTTTTAAGACAAAATATATTTAAGAAGAAAAAGAGGCCTAATCATGAAAAAGCTGATTGTTAACGCCGATGATTTTGGCTTACATTCATTAATCAATCAAGGAATAATCAAGGGACATCGGGAGGGCTTTATTACCAGTACATCCATTATGCCCAGTGCTGACGCCTATGAGGAGGCAGTGGCGCTGGCCCAGGCCAATCCCAAGCTGGGCATAGGTATTCACCTGACCTTGGTGGGCGGGGTAAAGCCCCTCTTGCCCAAGGACAAGGTGGCCAGCCTTGTGGATCTAGAGGGTCGCTTTCTGCCAAATTATGTGGCCTTTGCCAAACGCCTTTATAGCGGCGGCATCAAAAGCAGTGAGCTGGAGGCGGAGCTGCGGGCCCAAATTGAAAAAGCTCTGGGCAGCGGCTTAAATATTACGCATGTCGATAGTCATCAGCATACCCATGTTTTGCCGGGAATGAATGGACTTGTCAGAATGCTCTGTAATGAGTATAATATAAAAAGAGAGCGTATACCCAAAGAAGGGTATACCTTTAGCGGTGGCTTTGCTGCCGGCATAGGTCGTAAAATAGGTCGTTGCGGTCTCAGCTTCTGTGCCGATTTAGCTCGTGGGAGCGCCGACAAGGAGGGCATCAGGCATCCTGATTATTTCTTCGGCATGCTGGCCGGTGGTCATCTCAATGCCCGGCTGGTAGGCAACATTATCCGTTCCCTGCCCCAGGGTGTGAGCGAAATTATGACCCATCCCGGGCTGGACACGGCAGCTCTGGCTAAGCTGTATGATTGGCAATATACCTGGGAGACAGAATTAGCTTCATATTTGAGTAAAAGTAATAAAGAGCTGCTCAAGAAATATAATGTACAGCTTGCTAATTTTGGTGATTTGTAAAACCCCTCAGGCGACTAAGTCGCCAGCTCCCCTTTAAAGGGGAGTCGACAAGTGCTCTATATACATCATAACTGTGGTGGTTTAGATTAATGAATAAAAAGCTTTTGCTGCGTTTGGGAGCCTTGTTCCTTTTCGTGCTTCTCATTTCTGCAGCAGTCATCTACTTTACATTTGATATACGGACCTTGGACTATTTGACCATGTTCGAGCCTAAGTGCATTTTTCTGGCCTTAGGCTGTCTTGCTATTGGTCTTTTATTCGATGGCTTGCGCCTGATTACCTTGGCCAATATTACCGAGGAAAGGTTGACCCTGCGCCAGATAGTTAATGTGGTGCTGAGCAACTACTTTTTGGCCTTGGTATCTCATGGTGCTAGTGGCTGCGCTTTTCCTCAGTTGTTGTTCTTGCGCCAGGCTGGGGTGCCCGGGGCAAAATCCACGGTGGTCATTCTCGTGCGCACCATTATGTCCATTATCTTCCTGATTTTATTGGTGCCCTTGGTGCTGCATTTTGACCAGGATATTGTGGAATGGATGCCGGCCTCGGTGATTACCATGGTGTCCGTAGCCTTTGTATCCTTGCCCATTATTGCTATTTTTTTGATGCGCACCCGCTATCCGGAAAAAATCATTTTTTATTGCACCCGTAAGCTAAGCTATACCACCAGGCGTAACTGCTATGTTTGGTACCAGCAGTTTAAGAAGGCGGCCATTGTTATGGGCAAAAACCCCCTGATGGTTTTGCGCGCCTTTATTGAGTCCGGCTTAAGCTTGCTCTTTATTTATGCTACGGTGCCGGCCTACATGACGGGTCTGAATATAGATTTTGATCTGGCTCAGGTCATGGGGCGCATGGTGCTCATTAATTTAGTGCTCTATTTTTCGCCCACACCCGGTGGAAGAGGTATTGACGAGGCAGGCTTCGTCATGCGTTACGCCAATATTCTTCCCGGTGGTTTGGAGGGAATTTTGGCCGTTTTATGGCGCTTTACGGCGGAATATTTGCCCTTTATGCTGGGTGCAGTGGTCACCATTCGAGCCTTTGGCAGTGATGTTATCAATGTGTCCCAGGTCAAGGCCAAAACCAAGGTGGTTCCACCTAAAAATAAGGCTTAATTCAGCTTGATGTGATATCTTTTTAAAGTTAAAAGAAATTTCTAGGGGTTGAGTTCTAATGAAAATATTAGTTACAGGCGGTGCGGGCTTTATTGGCTCCCATTTGCTGCAGCTTTTAGGGCGGCAGAAAAACGTCGAGGTAGTGGTATATGATAACCTGACCAGTGGCCGCAGGGAGCATGTTCCTGAAGGTGTGCGCCTGCTGGAGGGTGATGTGCGCGACAAGGCATTGGCGCGCCTTTTTTTACAGGAGCACTTTGAGGCGGTGATTCATCTGGCGGCTCAAACCATGGTGCCGTACTCCTTGCAGCATCCTGATGAGGATTGTTCCGTTAATTTGTTGGGCCTGCTGAATGTTTTAGAATGCTGTCGTCAAGGTGGCGTCAAAAATGTAGTTTTTTCTTCCAGTGCTGCTGTTTATGGGGATAATCTAAATATTCCTTTGCAGGAGGAGGAGCGCTTGTTACCCACCTCTGCTTATGGCATTACCAAAATGACCAGTGAGCATTATCTGCGTATGTACCATGATTTATATGGCCTTAATACTACGGTGTTGCGTTTTGCCAATGTTTATGGCGAGCGTCAGGGCGCAGGTGGCGAGGGTGGTGTGGTCAGCATTTTCTGCAAGCTGTTGGCAGCAGGGCAGGGAGTGACTGTCTTTGGTAATGGCGAGCAGACGCGTGATTTTGTCTATGCTGGTGATATTGCCGAGGCCCTGTGGCGTGGATGTCAACTAGCTGGTCACCATGTGATCAATGTTTCCACCCAAAAGGAAACATCTGTGAACACCCTGTTGGCTGCTTTTAAAAGGGCAGTGGGAAGGGATTTTCCTGTGCATTATGGACCGGTGCGGGAAGGGGATATTTTCCGTTCCGTGCTGAGCAATAGCCGTTGCCGGGAGCTGTTGGGCTTTTGCCCTGCCATGAATTTGCAGGAAGGCGTGGCTCGTACCTACGCGGAGGAGTTGCGAACGAGTGGGGCTGTGTGAGGCTGGTGGGGGGGTGAGGGAGCGAGGCGGGTGGGGCGCGGGGGGGGCGGCGACGGGGGGTGGTTGGTATGGGGTCAAGTGGGGGGTGGCGGGGGGGTGGGGGGCCAGGGGGGGCGCCGCGGGGTGGGCGGGGAGGGGGGGGCGGGGGGGGGGGCGGGGGGGCGGGGCGGGGGG
>CAMFZA010000196.1 GCA_946002345.1 uncultured Phascolarctobacterium sp.
AGAGCTGGATGGGATACGCCCCGGCGCGGTCCTTCAGGCCCACCCGGTCCAGCAGGGCCAGTGCTTTCTCCTCAGCGGCAGCCTTGTCCACATGCTTGACCTGGATGGGAGCCAGGGTCATGTTGTCCAGAATGGTCATGTGGGGGAACAGGTTGAAGTGCTGGAACACCATGCCCATTTTGCAGGCAATGCGGCGCACCTCGTCCTTGCTCACATATTCTGTGCCGCCAGCGGTTTCCTTGCACAAGGCTTCACCGTCAATAATGACACTGCCCTTGTCAATGGTTTCCAGCTTGTTCAGGCAGCGGAGCAGGGTGCTTTTGCCGCCGCCGGAGGGGCCGATAACGGCTACAACCTCGCCCTCGTTGACCTCTAAATCGATGCCCTTCAGGACCTCTAATTTATTAAACTTTTTCCAGATATTCTGTGCTTTAATCTTATTCATTGTCGTCCTCCTGTGGTAGCAAGATTGCTGCCCTTAGCTCGTGCTGTGTTCTGTTTACTGATCATATTTGGAGAAATGCTGCTCCAGACGTTCAAAAATCACGGTCAAGATCAGGGTAGCAAACAGATAGAAGCAGCCTGCTACGATAAAGGGGGTAATGTTAAAGTCCCGCTGTACAAGGTTGCGGGCGGTACGCATCAAATCGTTCATGGCCAAAACGTAAACCAAAGAGGTATCCTTAACCAAGGTAATGGTTTCGTTGCTGATAGGCGGTAAAATGATGCGGATAACCTGGGGCAGCACAATGCGGCGCATGGTTTGCACGTAGTTCATGCCCAGAGTGTGAGCGGCTTCGTATTGACCTTTAGGAATGGCCTGAATGCCGGCGCGGAAAATTTCGCAAAAATAAGCAGCGTAGTTGAGCACGAAGGCTACCGCAGCTGATTCAAAGTCCGGCAGGCGAATCCCCACGGAGGGAAGCACGAAGTAAACAAAGAAAATTTGCAGCATCAGGGGGCTGCCACGCATAACCCACACATAAAAGCCGATGACCTTTTGCAGGGGCTTGATATTAGAAACACGGCCTAGGCTTAAAAGTACACCTAGAGGAATGCTCAAAACAATCGTGATAAAAAATACCTGCGCTGAAACGATACAGCCATCAAGCATTTGAGGAATAATTTTTAAAACGTAATCCATAATCTTCTCCATCCCATCAAAATATTGATGCCCAGACTTGGGCTTAAGCATCATTTTACTTTATTGTATCATTTTGCTAAAGTGTTGACAAGCAAAAAGGGGGAGTTAGCTAAAAAGAAAGGGCCGATTGTCTCGGCCCTCATACTGGTAAATTAGTATTTAATAATGTCAGCGCCCATCCATTTTTCGGAAATCTTTTTGCAGGTGCCGTCCTTCTTCATTTCGTCCAAAACCTTGTCGATGCGTTGCAGGAATTCTTTATCATCCTTACGGAAAGCGATACCAACAACCTCTTCACCCATGTTTTCTTCCAAAATGGTGTATTGACCGGGTTTCTTTTTGTCGTAGTAGCCACGAGCTAATACTGCGTCAACGATAGCTGCGTCCACACGCTTGTTGTCCAGCTCCAGATAGATAGCTGCAAAGTCAGGATATTTACGATAATCTGCCAGAGATTCCTTCAATTCCTTGTTTTTCGGCAACTCCATCAGGTAGGAGCCGGTGGAGTCATCCTGTACAGCAACTCTCTTGCCCTTCAGGTCGGCAATCTTCTTAATGGGAGAGCCCTTGGGAACAACAACCAATTGGGAGTTAATCAGGTAAGGCTTGGACAGGCCATAAACCTTTTCACGCTCGGGGTTAATGGTGAAGCAGTTCCAAATAGCGTCGATGCGTTTGGATTTGAGCTCAGCTTCCTTAGCACCCCAATCGATGGGCTTGAATTCCACTTCCATGTTCAGGCGTTTGCAGGCTTCGCGAGCCAAGTCAATGTCCATGCCCACGATTTCGTTCTTTTCGTTACGGAAGCCCATGGGAGCAAAGTTGTCATCCAAACCAATAACGATTTTTTTGGGGCCGCTGCTGCCGCAACCGGCAACCATCATAATCATCATCATGAGACCCATGAGTAATACTAATAATTTTTTCATTTTCACACCTCTTCACTAAACTTTCTGCTTGTAATAAGCCACTTGCATAAGCACAACTATATTATACTTTAGTGCGTTAAATTTGTAAAGCACTAATAAGGGGAAATTTCAGCTTTTTTGTTAAGCTTAGTTAAAAAAAGAACGCCAGCACTGGGCTGACGTTCTGTAGCTTATTGTTATTTTTTCAAAAGGCTGCCTAAAATGCCACGAGCTAAGGAGCTGGCAATGGTGCGGCCAAAGGTTTGCAGGGCGCTGGTGGCCACCTTTTCGATAACGCTGGGGGGCTCCTTGGCGGTGCGGGTGCTGCGGCTGGTAGTAGCGCGGCTGGAAGCGCTGCGAGTGGAGCTGCGCGGAGCGTTGCCACGGATTTCGTCGCGCAGGCCGCCACTGTCCTGCTGCTCCTCCTCGTATTCAGACTCAGCTGCAGCTTCGGCCTGCTGAGCCCGCTTTTGCAAAATCTCGTAAGCAGATTCTCTATCGATGGCCTGAGCATATTTCGTATGCAGGGGTGTTTCTTCGATGGCTTGGCGGCGCACTGCGTCGGAGCAGGTGCCCAAATAGCTGCGGGGCGGCATAACGTAGGCCCTCTGTACCATGGAGGGCACGCCCTCCTCATCCAGCAAGGACACCAAAACCTCGCCCGTACCCAGCTCGCCCAAGGCTGCCTCCGCATTCAGGTCCGGATTAGGGCGGAAAGCCTGGGCGGCGGCTTTGAGACCCTTGCGCTCCTTGGGAGTGTAGGCGCGGAGGGCATGCTGCAGCTTGTTACCTAATTGAGCCAGCACGCTGTCAGGAATATCCGCCGGCTGTTGGGTAATAAAGTAAATGCCAATACCCTTGGAACGAATCAGGCGCACAATTTGCTCCACCTTGTCCAGCAGGGAGCGGGGTGCATCCTTAAAAATCAAATGGGCTTCATCAAAGAAGAAAACCATTTTGGGCTTCTGCAAATCTCCTGCCTCCGGCATCATTTCGTACAGCTCGGAGAGCATCCACAGGAGGAAGGTAGAATAAAGCAGGGGGTTTTGGAACAGCTCGGTGCAGTGGAGCAGGTTAATGACGCCGTGGCCCTCACTGTCGGTGGCAAACCAATCCTTGATATCCAGAGCGGGCTCGCCAAAGAATACATTACCACCCTGGTCCTCCAAGCGTAGCAAGGCTCTTTGAATAGCGCCGATGCTTTGGGAGGAAACATTGCCATATTGCAGCTTGATTTCGGCAGCGTGGTCACCCACATATTGTACCATGCTCCGCAAATCCTTAAAGTCCAACAGCAACAAGCCTTGGGAATCGGCTACCCGGAAGATAATATTCATAATACCAGCCTGGGTATCGTTGAGCTCTAGTAAACGGCTCAAAAGCTCCGGACCCATGTCGGAAATGGTGGTGCGCACTGGCAGACCCATCTTGCCATACACATCCCAGAAGCGCACAGGATAACCGGAAAACTGCCAATCAATATCCAGTCCCAGCTTGTTTTTAATGCGCTTTTGGAAGCCTTCACTGTCCTCGCCGGGCAGAATCATGCCAGAAACATCGCCCTTAATATCGGCAAGAAAAACGGGGACACCCATTTCACTAACGC
>CAMFZA010000197.1 GCA_946002345.1 uncultured Phascolarctobacterium sp.
GGTAAAGAATTTTTCGGCACCATAGGCATAAATGGGATTGGCATAGGTCAAGAAAACCAAGGGCACCTGAGTTTCCTGGCGCAGCTCGGCCACCAAATCAAAAATCTTGTCAGTGGTGGTGCCTGCCTCCAAAGCACGCAGGTCAGCACGTTGGATAACGGGACCTTCGGCTACAGGGTCGGAAAAGGGAATACCAAATTCCACAATGCCCACACCTGCCTTGACCATGGCCAGTACTAATTCCTTGGTGGTAGACAGGTCCGGGTCACCAGCAGTGACAAAGCCAATAAAAAGCTTTTTATTTTTTGCAAATGCTTCCTGAATTCTACTCATGTAAGTCCACCCCCATATAGCGTGCGATTGCAGCAACGTCCTTGTCGCCACGACCGGAAATATTGATTACGATGATTTTGTCTTTATCCATGGTGGGCGCAATCTTCATAGCATGTGCCACAGCGTGTGCGCTTTCAATGGCGGGGATAATACCCTCGATTTTAGACAGATAATTAAAGGCATCCACTGCCTCCTGGTCAGTTGCGGGCACATATTCTGCACGACCAATATCGTGCAGGTAAGCATGCTCAGGCCCAATGCCAGGATAATCAAGACCGGCGGAGATGGAATATACAGGCGCAATTTGGCCGTACTCATCCTGCAGGAAGTAGGACTTCATGCCATGGAAAATACCTAAACGACCATTAGCGATGGTAGCGGCATTTTTAGGATTATCCACACCAAGACCTGCTGCCTCCACGCCAATCAGACGTACATCCTTATCCTCGATGAAGTCGTAAAACATGCCCATAGCGTTGGAGCCACCGCCTACGCAGGCGATGAGCACATCGGGCAGACGTCCCTCTTTTTCCAGCATCTGAGCTTTAATCTCTTCGCCAATAATCTTTTGGAAGTCACGCACGATTTCCGGATAGGGATGGGGACCCATAACACTGCCGAGCACGTAATAGGTATCCTCTACACGTTCAGTCCATACCCGCAGGGCTTCGTTAACAGCATCCTTCAGGGTGCCAGTGCCGCTTTCAACGGGCACTACCTTGGAGCCTAAGAGCTCCATGCGGAACACATTCAGCTTTTGGCGCTCGCAGTCCTCCTTGCCCATATAGACAACGCATTCCATGCCCATCAGAGCAGCAGCAGTGGCAGTAGCTACACCGTGCTGACCTGCACCAGTTTCAGCAATAACACGTTTCTTACCCATTTTCTTCGCCAACAAAATCTGTCCCAAAACATTGTTGATTTTATGCGCACCAGTGTGGTTCAAATCTTCACGCTTCAAATAAATCTTGGCACCGCCCAAATCCTTGGTCATGCGCTCTGCATAATACAGTAGGGACGGTCTATTGGCATATTCACGATATAATTGGGCCAGCTCGGCCTTAAAATCAGGATCATTTTTATATTTTTCGTAGGCTGCCTCCAGCTCCAACACTGCATTCATCAGTGTTTCCGGCATATATTGGCCGCCGTGAATACCATATCTACCCTTGGTCATCTCTTTCTCTCCTTTTATTTCTAACTAGCTTTTATTGTTCTTACTATATCCTAAGGCTGTTTGTTTCAGCCTCATTGACATGTCTAAAATATTCTTGCTAAGCTTGCTGCCTTTAAACTGAGGCGTTAGCCCGTCTTACCTCTGCCACAAAGGCTGCCATTTTAGCAGCACTCTTGAGACCCGTGCTACCATCCTCCACCCCGCCGCTCACATCCACAGCATAGGCTTGAGAATTTTCTGCCACAACCTGAGCCACATTGCCAGCATCCAAACCGCCAGCAATAAAATAGGGCTTGGGAATTTTTACCTGCTCCAGCTCCAAATTAAAGCGTTCGCCAGTGCCACCATAGAGGCCAGGCTTATAGGTATCGAAAAGGAAAAAATCCACTGGATATTGGCCCAGATTTTGCAAGGACTCCTCGCTTTGCACCCGAATGGCCTTAATGATTGGCACACCTAAATGTGTAACCTGCTGACGTAATTGCTCAATATACGCCTCATCCTCATCACCATGCAGTTGAATGACATCAATGGTGCCAGCCTGCGCCAATTGAACGATAAAAGGTATCTTTCCATTGACAAAAACGCCCACAGCCTTGATGCCAGGCTCCAGCTTGGCCTTGAGCTGCGCCGCCTGTGCAGCAGTTATGGCTCGCTTGCTTTTTGGATAGAAGACCATGCCAATGTAATCAGGCTTTATTCTATTGGCGCACTGGATATCCTCGATGCGAGTCAGGCCGCAAATTTTTACTTTGGTCATAATACCACTCCTTTGGCTCCCCCACCGGGGGACAAGGTGAATTGGCTCTTAAGGGCCAAGAGAAGGCCCCCTGGGGTGGCTGCCGAGCCTGCGAGGCTGAGAGGGGCTACGCTTTTCCTTTAGCATTATGCCCTCATTTCTTTAAGCATGGCTGCCGGATTCGCACTACGCATCAACGCTTCACCCACCAGCACCGCCTGCACTCCTGCTGCCTTCAATCCAGCACAATCGCTGGCTTGGGCAATACCACTTTCGGCTACAAAAATTTTATCCGCCGGGATTTGCTCCCGCAACCGCAAACTGTTAAGGGGATTTACAGTAAAGTCCTTCAGGTTACGGTTGTTAACGCCGATAATATTGGCTCCAGCAGCTAGCGCAGCATTCACTTCGTCAGCATCATGAGCCTCCACCAAAGCACTCAGTCCTAATTCATGAGCTTGACAAAGGTATTCCTGTAGCTGACCTTGGCTGAGCAGACTACAAATCAGAAGCACCGCATCTGCGCCAATGCATTTGGCCTCGTAGATTTGGTATTCATCAATAGTAAAGTCCTTGCGCAGAATGGGCAATTCCACCGCCGCCCGAGCCTGCATCAGATATTGGTCGCTGCCCAAGAAGAACTTAGGCTCCGTCAGGCAGGAGATGGCGGCTGCACCACCCTCCTCATACTGCCTAGCCTTGTCCAAAAAAATCTGCTCGAAGTCCGGTGCAATGAGCCCCTTGGAGGGAGATGCCTTTTTCAATTCGGCAATAACGGAAAGTTCCGGCGCTGCCAGCGCCCCTTGGAAATCCTTGCCCCCAGGCCTACCCTCGGCCTCATCCCGCACTGCGTAAAGGCTTTTGGCTTTTTTCAGTGCCTCCACCCGAGTACGGGTGAAGGCAGCAATATCGTCTAAAATCATAACTTACTATATCCTTTAAATTAATTGTTACTGATTTCGATCAGCTTCTCCAGGGTTGCGAGAGCCTTGCCACCGTCAATAAGCTCACCAGCCAGCTTAATACCCTCAGCCAAGCTTTCGGCTTTGCCGGTAATATAGAGCACTGCACCTGCATTTAAGAGTACAGCGTTACGCTTGTGTCCCTTTTCACCACTTAACACAGCACGGGTAATCTTGGCATTTTCCTCCGGCAAACCGCCTACCAAATCGGCCTTGGTGCAACGCTCAAAGCCAAAGTCCTCCGGTTTAATTACGTAATTCTTGAGCCAGCCGTCCTTAAACTCACACACAGTGGTAGGTGCGCTCAGGGAAATCTCATCCAGCTTATCCTGTCCATAGACAACCATGCCACGGTTTGCGCCCAAATTTGCCAAATCCTGTGCCAAGGGCTGGACGGCGTAGTCGTCGTAGACGCCCAAGAG
>CAMFZA010000198.1 GCA_946002345.1 uncultured Phascolarctobacterium sp.
AGCGGTAGCAGCACTGCTAGAACGCTTGAATCCTTATTTGGCAATTGTGTTTTGTATGAGCAAGGAGCGTACCAAGGAGCTGGGGGATTGGCTGGGTATGCAGGGCTTTAATGTGGATGTGTTGCACGGTGAAATGTCTCCTGCCAAGCGCAAAACGGTCATGAAGTCCTTTCGTGATGCCAAAATCCAAATTTTGGTGGCCAGTGATTTAGCTGCTCGTGGCCTTGATGTGGAGGGCGTTACCCACGTTATTAACTATGATATTCCCCATGATGTGGACTGGTATGTGCATCGTATAGGTCGTACCGGCCGAGCCGGCAATGATGGCGTGGCTATTACTCTGTATACTCCGGAGGAGGTTAAATGGCTGCGCAATATTGAGATGAAGCTGGGCGTTTTAATGGAGCGGCAAAATCTGGAGGGTGAGACTGTGGTGCGTCGAGTAAGTACTACTGCACCGAAAAAGAAAAAGGCCACCGGACCTAAACGTGGTCGCAATGCTGTTGCAGACAAGCGCAAGGCACCTAAGACGGGTAGTAATAGGCGCCAAGGACCTAAAAAGTAAATAAATAAAGTTATAAAAGCAGTGTTTGTAACCCTATTATGACATATGTTCATTATAATAGTCTTTACTAAAAGAAGCAAAATATGCTATAATTATATCTAAATAGAGTACGCTATAGGGGCGCACTCCAATAAAAGGATTTAGGAGTGGGTGCTAAGTGAAGTACAAAATAACCTTGCCCAGTGGCTTGGTGTTGGATTTTACTAATATGTTTGGGGACAATAGGCTTACGGAGCAGGAGGTTGCTGAAGCTTTAGCAACCTTGGGCGTTGCTGCTGATACTGCTGTTGCTTGCTTGCGTGCTACGGGCCAATCTAAGGGGCATTTGTCCAAGGATGGTCAGCCTGAGCATGTTTATTTCCCGCGTATGCCCTATATTGCCGAGGGTAATCCCAATACACCTGCATCTATTGCGAAGCTACAGGAGTATGGCGAATATCTGAAGCAGATGGATGTGGTTGTGTTTTTAGGTGTGGGTGGCTCATATTTGGGCAATAAGGTGCTTTTTGATGCCTTTGGTGGTTGTCATTGGAACACCAATGCTAAATTGCGCCACGGTCAGCCGCGCATTTATTTTTCTGGTAACAATCTGGACCCGGTGGACTGCAATGGTCTGGTGTACGAGGTTCAACGTTTGGCTTACCTGCATTTGAGCAACGGTCGGGAGCTCAGAGTGATGTTGGTGCCTATTTCTAAGTCAGGCACAACCTTGGAGACTATTTCTGCCTTTACTTATTTTTATGATACCCTTAGCAAGGGCTTGAATATCAAGCTGGAATGCACCGTAGTTACCGATTTACAGGCGGAAGAAGCTAATGCACCTCTTTTGCAGCTGGCCCGGAAATATGGCTGGTGGCAGTTTGACATTAAAGAGGGTATTGGGGGTCGCTTCTGCGTCATGACGGATCCGGGACTGGTGACAATGGCTGCCTTGGGTGGAGATATTGAAGCCTTTTTGCGCGGTGCTCGTGAACTGGATGAGTATTGCCAAAGGGTTTCCTTGGCAGAGAATCCTTCTTTACTCAATGCTTTGCTTAAGTTTTTGGCTTATCAAAGGGGCCGGGATATTGAGGTCTTCATGCCTTATAGCATGCATTTGAAGTCCTTGAGCGAATGGTATGTGCAGCTTTTGGCAGAGTCCTTGGGCAAGCGCCTAGACCGCAATGGTCAGGTAGTTAACTACGGTAGAACGCCGATTGTGGCAGTGGGTACCACGGATATGCATGCGCAAACTCAGCAGCATCAAGAAGGGCGCTTAAACAAGGTAGTGCAGTTCTTGGAGGTTGCAGATCCTGAGGAGCAGGCTGTTGTGCATAATCCCTTTGCTGATGTGTCCTATTTTGCTAAGTTTGAGGGTCTTGATATGAACAAGGCCTTGAAGATTGCTTTGGATGCTAATGAGGCCGCCTTGACCAGCGATCATCGTTATAATGCTCGTTTTACCCTGCCGCGTTTGAATGAGTACTTATTGGGACAGCTAATGTATTTCCTGATGCTCACGGTGGCTTATGAGGGCGAGTTGGCGGATGTGGATGCTTATGATCAGCCCGGTGTGGAGGTTTACAAGCGCTTCATGAAGGAGAAGCTGTAAGAGGCTAATAATTGAATACTTGGATATAAGAAAAGAGCTCACTGCGAAAGGTTGCGGTGAGCTCTAGTTTTTTAGGCTTTCTTCAGTCGTAAATATAATAATCATTCCGCTCAGAAGAATTTCTTAACGTGAACTTTGTGGGGAACAATAACGAAGCTGCGGTGTCCAATCTGTTCGATAAAAGATTTTGGTTTTCGAAACCTTGCTTCTATTGTTCCAGCCACTTGTTCACTAAAATTCTTATTCGTTCCATTATTATTATATTTACTTACTTTCCTGTAAACAATTGACTGATTACAGATGAGTGCTTGAAAATTTTTGTTAGTAGCACGCTGGCTAGGAGTGACACGATGACGAGGAAAAAATAGGAGAAGGTTACTTTTTTTACGGTCATGACGATGCCAAATTTGGTGTAAAGGCTGGTCATCCATTCGAGGATAAGGGGATGGATGAAGTAGATAAGCATGGAGTATTTGGATAGGATGTCAATGTATTTGGTGCGTCTGGCTTGCTCCAGCTTGTCCAGTGACCAACAGAAGAAGAGGATGGAGGCGATGGTGTAGACAAGGCCTTGGGGACTAAGCTGGTGATAGGTGTTGGCAATGTCTAAAAGTGAGTATTTTTCATAAGTGAAGGAGTAGTAGGCACTGCCAGCAGTGTAGGTGATGGCGGCTATGTAAAAGAGGACAACGGTCAGGCTATGCTTGCGCAAGCAGTCGCTAAAGCTTTGCCAATGAAGGGCAGCTAGGCCACCTCCTATAAAGATGAGCAAGTAGTGCAGGGGCAGGTAGTTTAGGCGATAATTGAAAAAGTTTTTCGCTACAATACTCCAATTGGCTGGATCGATGCCGGGATGGGTGGTCCACCAATTAAAGGCAAGCTGGAAGATGAAGAGGAGAGTTAGTCCCAAAGCTATACTATGCTCATTAATCCAACGCAGTAATGTGCGCCACAGAGGGTAGCTGGCATAAAACCAAAGCAGGATGACCATGAAGTACAGGTGATAGCAGGCAAGGCCAAAGAAAAGTACGAAGGCGAGATGCAGGGGCTGCCAGCTGATCATGCCACTGGGAAGGACTAGGGTGAAGTAGGCTAGGTAAAAGAGGGACCAGCTTAAATAGGGAAGTCCTGCGCCGCGCAGGCGTTTTTTCAGAAAGTCCCAATAGTTTAGCTTGCCGCCAGTGAGCAGTACTTTGTCATTGCTGACAAGTCCATAACCGGAGATGAAAAAGAAGGCAGGGACGCTGTAGCGGCTGAGTACTTCTAGGAAGCAGTATAGTGTGAAGTTGTTGGGGGCGAGGCCTAAGGAGCCGCCGATGTGGATGCCGATAACTCCCAGCATGCACAGCCCACGAATGTTATCGATGATGTTGTTACGCATGAATTTTTACCTTTCAATACTTTATATAATAATTAGGACTTTATCGCTCAAAGGTATACCTGTGAAGTGCTCCGGTCTGCGAATGCTTGATGCAAT
>CAMFZA010000199.1 GCA_946002345.1 uncultured Phascolarctobacterium sp.
CTCTATAATGTGACGGACCAGAATGCCAGTCTGGTGGCAGGCTATATGAAACGCCTGAATACCGAGGGTGTTTACCAAATTGATAACGATGTTTTGAAGCGGGTGCAAAGAGAATTTTTTGGCGCTTGGGTGGATGAACTGGAGACGAAGGAGGCCATCGGTCGCATTTATGGTGACTACAAGTATTTGATGGACACCCATACCGCTGTAGAATGTCGGGCTTTGTAAAAATATCGCTTCCTGACCAGTGATTAAACCTAATCCTTCGTGCTTTCCACTGCTAGCCCCTATAAATTTGCTGACAGTGTGTTGGACGCTTTGGGGGATGCTCAACCGGCCGGTACCGATCCCTTCGTCAATTTGGCAGAGCTGAATAAGCAAACCGGGGTGGAAATTCCGCCCCGGATGCTGGCCTTGAAGGACCTGCCCGTGCTCCACAACGAGGTTATTCCCGCTGATAAAATGGAGCTGGCTGTAGTAAAGAATTTGCTGTAAGCTGGCAATAATTAAATAGAATATTTTCAGACTTAGTCCGTGCTTTCGGACTAAGTCTTTCCTATAAGAGGGAGGAAGTATAGTGGACTCAAGGTCTATACTTGAAGGTGTCCAAAATGGTAGCCTTTCCATTGAGGAAGCAGAGCGTTATTTTAACCGCAAGGCTTACGAGGAGATGGGCTATGCCAAGCTGGACACATATAGGGAGATTCGCTCCGGCTTTCCGGAGGTGGTTTATTGCCCCAATAAGCCGGATGCATATTTACAGGCCATTTATCTACGCCTGCTGGCAGAGCAGGGTGAGGTATTTGGCACCAGAGCCACCCCTGCACAGGCAGAGCTTGTGCGACAGGTGGTGCCTAATATAGCGTATTCACCGGTGGCCAAAACCCTGAAGCTGGAAAAGCCTGATAAGGCCCACGATGGTTTGGTGGTCGTGTGCACGGCCGGCACAGCAGATGTGCCTGTGGCCGAGGAGGCAGCCCAGACGGCAGAGTTTTTTGGCGCTAAGGTAGAGCGTTGTTATGATGTGGGCGTCAGCGGTCTGCACCGTTTATTGTCCAAGCTGGATATATTACAGCAGGCAAAATGCGTGGTGGCAGTGGCAGGCATGGAGGGCGCTTTGGCCAGTGTGGTTGGCGGCTTGGTGCGCAATCCTGTCATTGCTGTGCCCACCAGTGTGGGCTATGGGGCCAGCTTCCATGGGGTGTCGGCCCTACTAACGATGCTTAATTCCTGCGCCAATTGCGTGTCCGTGGTCAATATTGACAACGGCTATGGCGCTGGGTATATTGCTACACAGATTAATAGATTAGCTGTTAGAGCAAATAACTAAGGAGGATACTGTTATGCGTAATTTGTTTTTGGAATGTAACGCTGGTATTAGCGGCGATATGTTGGTTGCGGCTATGTTGGATATGGGCGCCGATAGATCTGTGCTGAAACAGGCACTGCTGAGCATTCCTGCTAAGGGCTTTATGTATAAAATCAGTCGTGTGGATTAGGTTTTCTCAGATTGCTGGGACTATGATGTTTTCTTAGATGCGGAGCTAGAAAAGATTGAACATGATTTGTAATATCTGCATGGTGATTCACACGAGGATGAGGAGCATTGCCACGAGCATGAGCTGCCCAGCCATATGCCCGAAAACGAGCATTTGCTGGACCATGGCAACGAAAGCGCTTATCATGATGGTTATTATAGCGAGCATGATTATATGCATGAGCATGAGGTACAGCTTGGCCATGAATTTTTACAAGCCCATCAGCCCCATATTTTGAGCAATCATGAACATCAGTCTGAAGAAGATAATGCTCACGTACACGAGCATCACCATGAGCATCGCACCCTTAAGGATGTGACGGAGATTATCAATCAGGTGCAAATGACTGATAGAGCAAGAGAAATTGCCCTCAAAATTTTTGATATTTTCGCCGAGGCACTCGCCGCTGCTCCTCGTGGGTCCAAAGACGAGCTGCATGTCCACGCGGCGGGCGCACTGGATTCTATTGTGGATGTTATCGCCATTGCTGTATGCTTTGATAACCTAAAGCTGAAAGAGATTATTACTACTGAAGTGCGTGAGGGCAAGGGCACAATTCGCTGCCAACACGGCATTTTGCCCATTCCCGTGCCTGCAACTGCCTATATCCTTAAAAAGTACAGAATTCCTCTGGTGATTATGCCTGTGGAGGGCGAATTTGTGACTCCCACAGGTGCTGCGGCAGTGGCTGCACTGCGTGTGCGTAGCCTGCCTAATGATTTTGATATCCTCAAAGTTGGTCATGGTGCTGGCAAACGTAATTATAAATTCCCCAGCGTTTTGCGTGCTTCCATTCTTTTGGAAAGGGCTGTGGATGTACAGAAGCAAGAGGAGAGCATGGTAGGGAAAACGCAGGAGGATGAAGAGATACCGGTGCGTGAAATCGATAAATTGCCGGATTTGATTGCTATTTACAAGGGTGATAGTAAGTATAATACTGTTTATGAGGCCGAGCATCATGACCCAGAAGATGACGAAAGGGACCCAGAGACAGAAAAGGCCCATATACAAGAGCTTAGGGAGAAATCCAGAGCTGTTGCCAAGGATGCTTTCGCAGAAGAGAAACACGAGTTTGAGAGTGAGGCTCTTAAAGCTATGAGTGAACAAAGTGACGAGGAGTTTTTTGAAAATGGCCTGGAAAAGCTTGTGTCTCAAAGATTTGGCTATGCTGATGAAGAAGATGCACCTAGCAGTGAGGTAGTTGTTAAGCTGGAGACTAATTTGGATGATATTTCCGGTGAAAAGTTGGGTTATGTGATGGATTTACTTTTGGAGTCCGGTGCTCTTGATGTGTGCTATATTCCCATTTTCATGAAGAAGAATCGTCCTGCTTACCAACTACAGGTGTTATGCCATCCTGATTTGGTTGCAGATATGGAGACAATTATTTATAGTGAAACTACTACCCTGGGGATTCGTCGCTATATGCTGGAGCGCAGCTATTTGGAGCGTCACGAGGAGGAGGTCGAGACCACCTATGGCACTATCAAGGTGAAAGTCTGCGATACTCCTGTCGGTGAGCGGTATAAGGTGGAATATGAAAGTGCCGTAGCAGCTGCCAAGAAGCACAATGTGTCCCTGCAGGAGGTATATAGCGAGGTGGCTGCCAGTTTCACCTAATGGAGAAAAAGATGGATAATATTTTTGACTATGTTGCAGACTTCTATGCCCAAGATGAGGAATGGAATACGGTGCTGCAGCAAAGCTATGTGGAAAACTTTTTGCGGGCCAAGGTCTGGCAGGGAGCCACAGAGGAGGAGCTCTTTCGAGCTTGGGACCATATAACTGTTTTATGTATTTTCCTTGGTAATTCCGATAATTTTTTAGGGGATATGACTAGGGAGGATTTCATCGATTGCGTGGGCTGGTGTGCTCGTAATGTGTCCGATTTTTTTGTCACCCCGCAAGAGGTGGCAGCCTTTCTAGACACCATGATTGAGCTGTATGCTCACTTGAAAAAGAAGCGGATTATTACTAATGCCAGTGCCCCTGTGGAGGCCAAGGCAAAGCTTTTGGTCGATGGACAGGTGCAAATGTAGGATAATGATTGACATTTTTACC
>CAMFZA010000200.1 GCA_946002345.1 uncultured Phascolarctobacterium sp.
TTGGCTCAAACCCTGGCTAGAATCTTGCAGGTTCCCTTTGCGATTGCTGATGCTACAACCTTGACGGAAGCTGGCTATGTGGGCGAGGATGTGGAGAATATTCTCCTCAAGCTCATTAGCAATGCAGATTATGATGTGGAGGCTGCCCAACGTGGTATTGTCTACATCGATGAGATTGATAAAATTGCTCGCAAATCTGAAAACGTTTCCATTACGCGTGATGTTTCCGGTGAAGGTGTGCAGCAGGCATTGCTGAAGATTCTGGAGGGTACTGTGGCTAGCGTGCCGCCTAAGGGTGGACGCAAGCATCCCCATCAGGAGTTTATCAATATTGATACCACCAATATCCTCTTTATTTGTGGTGGTGCCTTCGCTGGCATGGAGCACATTGTCAATGCTCGTGTTGGCAAAAAGAATCTGGGCTTTGGTGCGGACATTCGCAAGAAGGCCGAGGTCAATGTCAACGAAGCCTTTGATAAGGTATTGCCCGAGGATATTATGAAGTTCGGCATTATCCCGGAATTTGCCGGTCGTCTGCCCGATGTGGTAACGCTGAATTCCCTGGATAAGGCAGCTTTGGTGCAGATTCTCACCGAGCCCCGCAATGCTCTGGTTAAACAATACCAACGCTTCCTGGAAATGGATGGCGTGGAGCTGGAGTTTGAGCCTGCGGCTTTGGAGGCCATCGCTGAGGAAGCATTGAAGCGCAATGCCGGTGCTCGCGGACTGCGTTCAATAATTGAGTCCATTATGCGCAATGTAATGTATGATGTTCCTTCCCGTGACGATGTGAAGAAGTGCATCGTTACCGAAGCTACTGTGCGTGAGCATTGTGAACCACAAATGATTGTGGAAGATTAATTGTAAAGATAGGGGAAGGAGAAAGTTAGATTCCTTCCCCTTTTCTATTGTTTGCTAATGAAAGGAGGGTTTAGATGGCTGAAGCAATATTGAATACAGATATGATAACGAAACCGTTACTGCCACTGCGAGGTCTTTTGGTTCTGCCGGGGATGCTTGTAAATGTGGATGTGGGCCGAGAAAAGTCCATGATTGCAGTGCGGGAAGCAATGAATACAGATAAAAGAATAATTTTGGCAGCCCAAAAGGATGCCAGCCGTAGTGAGATTACTGCAGCTGATATTTGCTCCTGGGGTGTTGTGGCTGAAGTGAAGCAGCAGCTGCAGCTGCCCAATGGCGCCATACGGATTCTGGTGGAAGGCTTACAGAGGGTGCAGCTTAGTGAAGTCACTGAGGTACACCAAAATGACAGCGATTATTTCGTTGGTCAGGGCATGCTGAGAAATAGTGTCGCCGGCGATAGCACCGAAGAGGAGGCTTTGCGCCGTCTGCTATTGGAAGCTTTTGAGCAATGGGTTTTGGTGACGAAGAAAATCAATGCCGAGGTTGTGCAATCCTTTAAGGCCCAGCCGGATACGGGTCGGGTGGCTGATATGATGTGTGGCTACCTGCCTATTTCCCTGGAGGAAAAGGAAAAGGTGCTGGAGACAGTTGCTGTTAATGAGCGCCTGCGTTATTTATATGGGTTGTTGACCCGTGAACAGGAAATCGCCAAGGTGGCTAAGAGTATTTCCCAGCAGGTCCATGAGCAAGTAGAGCAAAACCAAAAGGAGTACTACCTGCGAGAGCAGATCAAGGCCATCAGCAAGGAGCTGGGTGAGGCCGAGGATGTACAAAGCGAAATTGCCGAATACAAGCGTCAGGTTGCTGAGCTCAAGCTGCCCGAGGATGTAGCGGCGAAGCTAAATAAGGAGTTTAATCGCCTGATTAAAATGCCGCCCATGACTCCCGAGGGAGCAGTCATTCGCAGCTATATTGATGCTCTACTGTCCCTGCCCTGGGGAAAGTTTACGGAGGATAATTTCGATTTAAAGCTGGCGCAAAAAACCTTGGATGCGGACCATTATGGTCTCAAGAAGGTAAAGGAGCGCATTTTAGAGTATCTGGCAGTGCGGGCTCTATCCAAAAGCACCCGTGGCCCCATACTTTGCTTAGTAGGTCCTCCCGGTGTGGGTAAAACTAGCCTGGCCTTTAGCATTGCTAAGGCTATCGGCCGCAGCTTTACTCGTGTTTCCTTGGGTGGTATTCGCGATGAAGCCGAAATTCGTGGTCATCGCCGGACCTACATTGGTTCCATGCCCGGTCGTATTATCCATGGCATGCAGGTGGCAGGCTGCATGAATCCAGTCTTCCTCTTAGATGAGGTGGATAAAATGGCTGCCGATTTCCGTGGGGACCCGGCCTCCGCTCTTTTAGAGGTGCTGGACCCGGAGCAAAACCATTCCTTTAGCGACCACTTTATTGAATTCCCCTTCGATTTATCCAATGTATTTTGGATTGTTACTGCCAATACGGTGGAAACCATTCCGCCGGCTCTGCGTGACCGCATGGAAATTATTCAGCTGAGTAGTTATACCGATGAGGAAAAGGTAAAGATTGCCCAGCTCCATCTCTTGCCCAAGGAAATCAAGCTCAACGGATTGGAAAACTACAAGGTCTCCATAAGTGAAAAAGCTATTCGCCGTGTTATTCACGATTATACCCGTGAGGCCGGTGTGCGCAATTTGGAGCGCAAGCTGGCAGGCGTGTGCCGCAAGATTGCCTATACCATCGTCCAAGGTAAGAAAAAGTCCGCTCAAGTAACGGAAAAGAATTTGGAGAAATACTTGGGTAAGGTGCTTTTCATGGATGATGACATCAGCTTAGAGCCCTCTGTGGGCACCTGCAATGGTCTGGCCTGGACCAGCGTGGGTGGAGAGCTTTTGAAGGTTGAGGTTTTAGCCTTCAAGGGCAAGGGTAACTTGACCTTGACCGGTCAATTAGGTGATGTGATGAAGGAGTCTGCCCAAGCAGGCTATACCTATATTCGCAGTCGCGCCAAAGCCCTTGGCCTGGAAGAAAGCTTTAGTGAAACCACGGACCTGCACATCCATCTGCCAGAGGGCGCTGTGCCCAAGGATGGACCTTCTGCCGGCGTGACCATGGTTACGGCCATGGTGTCTGCTTTGACTGGCAAAAGGGTGAAGGGCAAGCTGGCTATGACCGGTGAAATTACCCTTTCCGGCAAGGTATGGCCAGTAGGCGGCATCAAGGAAAAAATGTTGGCTGCTTATCGCTATGGGGTGAAGACCGTGCTTTTGCCCAAGCGTAATCTGCAGGATTTGGACGAATTGCCTGATAACGTGCGTAAGGCTATGGAATTTATTCCGGTGGAGCATCTGGATGATGTGCTGGCAATGGCCCTGGAGGAAGCTCATGAGTAAGGAAAATTGGGATATTATTCGTGCTAAATACGTGGCTTCAGCTGTACGTGCCGACCAATATCCGCCCCTGCGCATGATTGAGGCAGCCTTTATTGGTCGTAGTAATGTGGGCAAATCATCCTTAATAAACTCCCTCTGCCGTCGTAATGGCTTGGCAAGGGTTAGTGCCACTCCCGGCAAGACCCAAACCATTAATTTCTACGAGCTAGAGGCTAAAAGAGTTGATGTAGGCTTGGATGTGCGCGCCAAATTCTATTTGGTGGATTTACCTGGCTATGGCTTGTCCTAAACTAATCTCTCCGCTT
>CAMFZA010000201.1 GCA_946002345.1 uncultured Phascolarctobacterium sp.
AATAATTAGTACTGATAAAATAAGTATTTAAATAACTATTCTGCAAAGGAGCTTAGAGCATTTCTATGATTGAAAAAAATATCCGCAACTTTTCTATTATTGCCCATATAGATCATGGCAAATCTACGCTGGCTGACAGATTGATAGAATATACTGGTACACTGAGCAAAAGGGAAATGGAGGAGCAGATTTTGGACTCCATGGATTTGGAGCGGGAGCGTGGTATTACTATCAAGGCTCAAGCCGTGCGCAGCATGTATAAGGCCCGTAATGGGGAGGAATATATGCTAAATTTTATCGATACTCCGGGCCACGTGGACTTTACCTATGAGGTGTCCCGTGCTTTGGCGGCTTGCGAGGGCGCACTGCTGGTAATCGATGCTACCCAGGGCATTGAAGCCCAAACCTTGGCAAATGTGTATTTAGCCTTGGACAATGACTTGGAAATCATTCCTGTTATTAATAAAATTGATTTGCCCAGCGCTGACCCCGAGCATGTGAAGAAGGAAATTGAGGATGTTATTGGCATTGATGCCAGCGATGCAGTGCTGTGCAGCGCCAAGACCGGTCTCGGCATTGAGGAGGTATTGGAGGCTATTGTGGAGCGCATACCTGCCCCCTCCGGGGATGGGGAGGCACCCCTAAAGGCTCTTGTTTTTGACTCCAAATTTGATGCTTATAAGGGCGTGGTGCTCTATATTCGGGTGATGGAGGGTCGCATCAAAAAGGGCATGAAAATTCGCATGATGGCTACCGGTGCTGAATTTGAGGTTACCGAGGTGGGCTACTTTAAGCCCGGCCTTGTTAATGTGGAGGCGCTGGAGGAGGGCCAGGTTGGCTTCTTTGCGGCCAGCATTAAAAATGTGCGCGATGCCCGTGTAGGTGATACTGTTACGGATGCTAATCGTCCGGCGGAGCGCGCTCTCCCCGGCTATCGCAAGGCCACTCCCATGGTGTACTGCGGTCTGTATCCTGTGGAAAACAACGATTACGATAATCTGCGTGATGCCTTGGAAAAGCTGCAGCTGAACGATGCTTCCCTGGTGTTCGAGCCGGAAACATCCACGGCCTTGGGCTTTGGCTTCCGTTGCGGTTTTTTGGGACTGCTGCACATGGATGTTATCAAGGAGCGTTTGGAGCGCGAATATAATTTGGCGCTGATTACTACTGCGCCCAACGTTATTTATGAGGTAATTCGCACCAATGGTGATGTGGAAATGGTGGACAACCCGTCCATGTTCCCGGATCCCACGGTAATTGACCATGTGGAGGAGCCTTATGTGAATGCGACCATCATTGTGCCCAAGGATTATGTGGGCGCTGTTATGGAGCTAAGCCAGGAAAAGCGCGGCGAATATGATAACATGACCTATCTTGATGATACCCGCGTGATGATTCATTATGCCTTGCCCTTGAGCGAGATTATTTACGATTATTTTGATCGTTTGAAATCTGCTACTCGCGGCTATGCTTCCTTGGATTACGAGCTGAGCGGCTATCGTTACTCCAATTTGGTGAAGGTGGATATTTTGCTCAATGGGGAGCCGGTGGATGCCTTGAGCGCCATTGTGCACAAGGAAAGTGCCCAGGTGCGCGGTCGTCAGCTGGTGGAAAAGCTGCGCAGTATTATCCCCCGTCAGATGTTCGAAATCCCCGTGCAGGCTGCTATTGGCAACAAGGTTATTGCCCGGGAAAACGTGCGGGCTATGCGTAAGGACGTTTTGGCAAAATGCTATGGTGGCGACATCAGCCGTAAGCGCAAGCTGCTGGAGAAGCAAAAGGAAGGTAAAAAGCCCATCAAGCAAGAGGCTAGAGTCGCGCTGCCGCAACACGCTTTTATGCCTATTCTCAAAATGGACTGATTTAGATAGTAGGTGAATTTATTATGATAGTTCAACTGCAGGGTCTTGTTTCCACAATCGGTGTTCTCGATATTATCGATATTGTGGTGGTGGCCTATTTCCTCTATCGGGTATATTTGATGCTGAAGAATACTCGCGCCGCCACCCTGGTCAAGGGTTTGCTGGTGCTGGTAGGCTTTATGATTATTTGCCGCACTCTGAATTTGCACGTTATCAGTTGGCTGTTGGAAAAGAGCATGACGGTGATCATGGTGGCCCTGCCCGTTGTTTTCCAGCCGGAGCTGCGCCGTGCCTTGGAGCAAATCGGTCGTGGCAAGCTCTTCCGCAAGGGCAGCGAGCTGGATGAGCAAGAAGTCAATGCTATGCTGGATGCTATTGCCAGCGCTACCAAGGCCATGAGTGCCGCCAAGGTGGGCGCGTTGATGGTTTTTGAACGGGCTACGGGCTTGGTGGAGCGTATTGAAACGGGTGTGCCTATTGACGGTTTGGTCAGCAGTGGCCTGATTCAGAATATTTTCGTTAAGGACACTCCCTTGCATGACGGTGCTGTGATTATTCGTGGCAATAGAGTGGTGGCCGCTTGCTGCCTGCTGCCCTTGACAGAAAATCGCAATTTGAGCCAGGAGCTGGGTACCCGCCACCGTGCAGCCATCGGCTTGTCCGAGCAATCCGACGCCATGGTTTTGGTGGTCAGCGAGGAAACCGGTGCTATTTCTATTGCCCGCAATGGTGAGCTGATGCGTTATCTGACTGTGGACGATGTGAAGGACATTTTGCGGAATGCGATTGTGCAGCCCCATGCAGCAGGAAAGGATAGCCTGCTGGACAAAATCAAGGGCATGTTGGGCGGTGAGAAAAAATGAGATTCTTCGAGGATTTAATACGCAAGGAAAATTTGCTGGCCCGCATTATTTGCCTGTTAGTGGCCTGTGGCTTGTGGGTTTATGTGATGACGGACCAAAATCCCATTGTGGAGCGCAATGTGGAGGTACGGCTACAGCAACTGAATTTGCCTAACAATATGATGGTTTTCAATGTGCCTAATAAGGTCATTGTAAAGATTCGCGGTACCAGAACTAAGGTCAGCGACAATATGGAAAACAAAATCACTGCTTCTCTGAACTTGAAGAATGTTACGGAGGGTCAGCAAAGCCTGCCTGTTAGGGTTAGCTTTGGGGCAGGCGATGTGGTGCAGGTGGTGCCCAGTGAGGTGTCCGTTTATGTGGATACGGTCAGCGAGAAGAAGGTGCCCGTTATTACCCGTGTGGTAGGCGGTGTTTCCAACGATTTGACTATTGGCCAAAGCACCATTACTCCGGCGGAGGTGACTCTGCGTGGTGCGACCCACCGCATTGATAAGGTGAATAAGGTAGTAGCTCCTGTGGATGTGACGGATCATCAGGGAGATTTCCAAACGGAAAGCGAGCTGGTGGCGGTTAGCGATGATGGCTACGATATTCCTAATATGAGGATTATTCCTGAGCGGGTTATGGTGCAGGCTACCATGGTCAGTCAAATGCTGTCCGTGGATATTCCTGTGAAGCTGGTGGTCAGCGGCGAGCTACCCAAGGGTATCACGGTGACCAAGTCGGAAATTTTGCCGGAAAAGGTGCGGATTACGGCTCCACCATCCCTGTTGAAGGAGCTGCATTCCATCAATACCAAGCCTATAGATGTATCGAACTTGACAGGTAGTGTTGTGGTGGCAGCGGAGCTGGAT
>CAMFZA010000202.1 GCA_946002345.1 uncultured Phascolarctobacterium sp.
TATACGCTATCTGGCGGCCTTAATAAAGAAGGGAGGTGGATCCTACGTTACTGGCAGAATACACCTCGTTGTGTACAGAGATTTTATATGATATTTTTATATATTTGACGAAGTGGATGGTGCCTTATACACGATTTTTATCTTACTCGTTTACGCCGAAGAGCAACTCCCCATAAGTAGGATACGGCAAGTACTTACCGCCGGTCAAGGCTTCCGCAGCATCAACTGCACTACGCAGAGCCTCCATATCAGCAACTACTGCATCATGATAGAAGGTAGCTTGCTTCTTAGAGCATTCAATGCCAGCTGCTTCCTTCAAATCGGCATCCAGCTTCACGCTTGCGGCATACATTTCTGCGCTCAGGGTGCTCAGCTTGCTTGCCAGCTCAGCCTCAAAGCCTGCGCTGATGCCAGCAGCCTTTTTATCCAGCACGGCCTTGGTCAAATCCTCGGTGTAGGCAGCAACTGCGGGGAGAATGTCCTTGTGGAACATATCCAGTGCGGTAGCAGCCTCGACGGAAATGGTGGTGCTGTAGTTTTCCAGCAGGATTTCCACACGGGATTTAACTTCAGCTTCAGTGAAGATGTGGTGCTTAGCAAAGAGAGCCACGTTCTTTTCGCTGCCCAAATACGGCAGAGCCTCCGGAGTGGATTTCAGGTTCAGCAGGCCACGCTTAGCAGCTTCAGCCACCCATTCATCGGTGTAACCATTGCCGTTGAAGACGATGCGCTTGTGAGCCAAGTAGGTTTCTTTAACCAGATCATATACGGCAGCCTCCAGGTCAGGAGCATCGGCCAGCTTAGCAGCGAACTCCTCCAGCTCTTCGGCAACGATGGTGTTCAACACAATGTTGGGACCAGCGATGGAGAACATGGAGCCCAGCATACGGAACTCGAATTTGTTGCCAGTGAAGGCGAAGGGAGAGGTTCTGTTTCTATCGGTATTATCCTTAACCAGAGCAGGAATGGTGTCATCGCTAATCTTCATGAATTCAGCCGGGTTGCCGGTGTAAACCTTATCAGCAGCAATTGCTTCCAAAACTGCGGTCAGCTCGGTGCCCAGGAATACGGAAACGATTGCCGGAGGAGCCTCGTTGGCGCCCAGACGATGGTCGTTACCAGCGCTAGCTACGGAAACACGCAGCAGGTCCTGGTATTCATCAACAGCCTTCAAAATAGCTGCTAGGAAGGTCAAGAAGCGCAGGTTCTTGTAGGGCTCCTTGCCGGGATCCAGCAGGTTCATGCCCTCTTCGGTAGCCAGGGACCAGTTGTTATGCTTGCCGCTGCCGTTAACACCATCAAAGGGTTTTTCATGGAGCAGGCAAACCAGGCCATGACGGAGAGCAACGCGTTTCATGAATTCCATCATCAGTTGGTTGTGGTCAGAAGCAACGTTGGTGGAGGAGAAAATCGGAGCCAGCTCGTGTTGAGCAGGTGCTACCTCGTTATGCTCGGTTTTAGCAAGCACGCCCAGCTTCCACAGCTCTTCGTCCAAGTCCTTCATGAAGGCCAAAACTCTTTGCTTAATGATACCAAAGTAATGGTCTTCCAGCTCTTGGCCACGGGGAGATTTAGCGCCGAACAGGGTGCGTCCGCAGTATACCAGGTCTTTACGTTTCTCCCACATTTTTTTGTCAACCAGGAAATATTCTTGTTCAGGACCTACGGTGCTGTTGACGCGCACGGTGTTGATACCAAAAATTTTCAAAATATTGCAGGCTGCCTTGCTAACTGCATTCATGGAGCGCAAGAGCGGTGTCTTTTTATCCAGCACTTCGCCGGTGTAGGAGCAGAAGGCGGTAGGAATGCACAGGCAGTTGTCCTTAATAAAAGCATAGCTGGTGGGGTCCCAAGCAGTATAGCCACGAGCTTCGAAGGTAGCACGCAGGCCGCCGGAGGGGAAGCTGGAGGCGTCAGGCTCGCCCTGAATCAATTCCTTGCCGGAAAAGTCCATGATTACGCGGCCTTCAGCGGTAGGAGAAATAAAGCTTTCATGCTTTTCAGCAGTAATACCGGTCATGGGTTGGAACCAGTGAGTGAAGTGGGTGCAGCCATGCTCCAAAGCCCAATCCTTCATAGCGTTGGCAATAATGTTAGCAATTTCCAGATTCAAGGGCTTGCCCTCGATGATTGCTTGCTTGTAAGCCTTGTAGGTTACAGTAGGCAGACGATCCTTCATAACAGTTTCGTTGAATACTAAGCTGCCAAATAATTTCTGAACATCATTCATGATTTTACCTCCCTAAGCTCTCTTGTGAGATTTGTGGCTTACAAACGTAAGCCCCTCATTTTAAATGCAAGTGGTGTGCTTTACAGATTTTCTTCTCTCTAGCTCTGTAAAATAAAGAAAGCACCGCCAGCTGTGTTACACACAACCCGGTGCTTCGTTGCACTTTCGTCCTCGTCCAAAAACCATACGCAAATAAGGTTCATATCCAAAAGACGAATATAAAGCAAAAGCAACGATGCGGCGCAGATTCTTTACGAATCCTACAACAACATCGTTGCTTTATGCGACTATTATAATGCTTACCAAAGCATTTGTAAAGAGGGTAAGCAAAAAAATTTTAAATTTTTTTCTTGACAGCACTCGGCAGGATTTTTGGCAACAATGCAGAAGAGTATCGGTGAATCATTTGTTGATAAATAGTGTTTATGCATATTACCAAGAGGAGGAGGGTACTGGCATGGAAGTGACCGCTGTTGCTCAACTAAGGCGTATGGTTTTGGAGCACTTATCACGTTACACCTGGAATGATGTGCTCATTGACCATGTTTATGATATTCTGCAGGAGGTGCGCGAGGACACACCCCGTTATCGTTGCTGTGTTTATAAGGAACGGGCCGTTTTGAAAAACCGCATTGATATGGCCTTAGGTCAGGAATGCAAGGAAAACATTATTGAAGCCTCTAAAAAAACTCTCTTTGAACCGGAACGCAAGGACCTGCCCATTATTGATGTGCTCCCTGCGGCCTGTGACCAATGTCCCATCGATGCTTATTATGTTACCGATGTCTGCCGTCACTGCATTGCGCACAAGTGCATGAACAATTGCCCTAAGAAAGCTATTAGTCTGGTGCAAAACCGCGCCTTCATCGACAGGGAAAAATGCATTGAGTGTGGTCGCTGCAAGCAGGTATGCCCCTATGGTGCTATTATCGAAATCCATCGCCCCTGCGTGCGTGCCTGCGGCGTGGGCGCCATCAGCATTGGCGATGACCGCAAGGCTAAAATAGACTATAGCAAATGTGTTACCTGCGGTGCCTGCCGCAACGCCTGCCCCTTTGGCGCCATTGACGAGCGCAGCAATATTGTGCGCGTTATCAAGGCCATCAAGAGCGGCAAGCAGGTGGTAGCCCTGGTTGCTCCCTCCATTGTGGGCCAATACGGCCTCAAGATATCCATGGGCCAGGTTTATGCCGCTATGAAAAAGGGCGGCTTTGCCGAAATCATCGAGGTCGGCATGGGTGCCGACATTACCAGCGTCAAGGAAGCACGGGAATATATCCAAAAGGTGCCCACGGAACAGCACTTTAAGCCCCGCACCAGCTGCCCACCCAACGAGCAAAAC
>CAMFZA010000203.1 GCA_946002345.1 uncultured Phascolarctobacterium sp.
AGGTTTCGGAGGAGGAGCCCCTAGCGAATGCGTCCATATTGGTCTTGCCCAGGAAAATGGTTTCGTCAGCACGCAAATTTTTAATTACATGAGCATCATAAATGGGTACCACATTGCTCAGCATTTTGGAGGAGCAGGTGGTGAGTAATCCCTTGGTGCAGATATTATCTTTAATAGCGCCAGGAACGCCAGCCAGAGGAGCGATGTTTTCACCAGCAGCGATTTTAGCGTCAACCTTGGCAGCTTGTGCCAAAGCGTTTTCCTTATCCAAGGTTACATAGGCGTTAACCTTGTCCTCAACTTCGTCGATACGCGCATAGAGAGCGTTGGTCAGTTCGACGGAGCTGACTTCTTTATTAACGAGCTTGTCGTGGAGCTCGTGTGCCGTAAGTTTATACAGTTCCACAGTAGTGCCTCCTTCTTAGTCGATTACGCGCGGTACCTTGAAGCCGTCGTTGTGGACAGCCGGGGCATTCTTCAGAGCTTCCTCATGGGATACGCCCTCTTTGACAACGTCCTCACGCAATACGTTGCTGACGGGCAGCACGTAAGGAGTGGGCTCGATACCGGTGGTATCAATTTTTTCAAGAATATCGGCATAGTTCAGGATCTGGTTGAATTGCTCAGTGAACACTTCCATCTCAGATGCAGGAACGGTTAAACGGGAAAGCTGTGCAATATGCTTTACGTCTTCAGCAGATACTTTCATTTTTTCACCATCCTATGATTGTTTAATTAAGCTTGGGCACTACGCACCTAGCTTGATTTTAAGAAATAACCTGTTTTATTATATCACAACCTGCATGGAATTGTGAATAAGATTATACCGATAAATTGGCGCTAAAGCAAGAAAAGCACCATCCTGACGCATTTGCTAATGCGCAGCATAGTGCTTTGCTAAAACTAATTATAAGCCTGTCTCCTTGAGCATCCCCGGCACGCTCTCGCCGAACAAATACCTGTCCACGATAATTTCCGCAGCCTTTTCCGCCTGCATCTTTTGCTTGAGGGATTGGGTGGGGTTAAAAATGCTCATGGCCACCCCAAAGAATATATACTTGCTAGAGGTTTCCAGATCGCTTGTTCCCTTAAGCTGGCCACTGGAACAGCCCTCGCTAATAATCTCCTCTAAAATCTCAAAATCCTGCTGCAAAAGCTCATGGTAACGCAAAATTTGCTCCTCCAGCTCCGCAGAGATTTGAATTTGGCTATAGCGGGGCAGCACCCGGTACACACCATCCACCCTCTGTACCCGGCAAGCGTTAGAGGTGCCCAGCATTTCAAAGCAAATAATCTGCCACAGAGCGCTGTTTTCATAATAAAAGCGCACAAATTCACAAAAATAAGCGTACAACTTCTCCTTCAAGGAGCTTTTACCAATCACAGCCTGCTGCAAGCGCTCCACGAAGGGTTTATTTTTTTCGGCTACCAGCTTATAAAAAAGCTGCTCCTTATTGCCAAAATATTTATATACAGTTCCCTTGCCCACATCCGCCAAGGCAATTATCTCGTCCAATGTTGCCTTTTCATAGCCGTACAGGGAGAAGATTTTCTCCGCTGCCTGGAGGATGCGTAAATCCTTGGGCAGTGCCTTATCTAGTTTCACCATCATACCTCCCTCTTTAGAAAATTCCGTTCTCTTTATTCTTATTATTATAGCTTATTTGCGGCTTAAATGCCAGTAATTCCTTGCTTGTTTTTCGCTAAAATATACTGTATGCACAGCAGAAAATGTCTCTTTTTGTAAAGAAAAACATAAAAAAAGCTTTATTGCAAGGCTTTTTTTGATATAATATATTCTAGGCTGTTCTATGCTGTTTTACTTTAAGGTTTCATAAGGAGGAGGTCACCATATGAGCTTACAAAGCGTTGCAAAGGCTGCGGTATCTGTGCGGCGTTCTGCCCGAAAAAGGTTTTAGCAGTCAACGAAATCGGCAAGGTCGAGGCCGTAGCTGAAGAAAATTGCATCAAATGCGGACAATGCGAAATGCGCTGCCCGGACTATGCTATCTTACTAGATAAATAAAAGGAGTGAATTACCCATGTCAAGAATCCTGCTGTTACAAGGTAACCAAGCAGTTGTTGAGGGTGCGATTGCTGCCGGTGTCAAATTCTACGGCGGTTATCCTATCACCCCTTCCACCGAAATCGCTGAACAATTAGCACTGCGCCTGCCCCAGGTTGGAGGCAAATTCATGCAAACCGAGGACGAAATTGCTGGTTTAGGCACTGTAATTGGCGCTTCCATGGCAGGCAAAAAGGCTATGACCGCTACCAGTGGCCCCGGCTTCTCCCTGAAGCAGGAAATGCT
Source organism: uncultured Phascolarctobacterium sp. (assembly GCA_946002345.1). Classification (GTDB taxonomy): domain Bacteria; phylum Bacillota; class Negativicutes; order Acidaminococcales; family Acidaminococcaceae; genus Phascolarctobacterium_A. Next base: position 2,312 of record CAMFZA010000203.1, read on the forward strand.
GGGTCTGGCATGCATCGCCGAAATTCCCTGCGTAATTGTCAACGTACAGCGTGTGGGCCCGGCTACCGGCCAACCCACTTCCCCTGCTCAAGGCGAGGTTATGCAAACTCGCTGGGGCACCCACGGCGACCACTGGCTGATTACCATTTCTCCCTCCAGTGTTCCCGAATGTTTCGAGCTGACTCTGCGCGCAGTTGCTCTGTCTGAAAAATATCGTTGCCCCGTAATCCTCTTGATGGACGAGGTTATCGGTCATATGCGCGAAAAAATCGAGCTGCCTGACAACTATGACGAAATCCCGCAGGCTGAACGCAAAATGCCCACCTGTGCTCCCGAAGACTACAAGGCATATGGCTGCGAGGATGGCTCCAAGGTTCCCGCCATGGCACCCTTTGGCAGCGGCTATCGCTGGCATGTAACCGGTCTGGTTCACGACGAAACCGGCTTCCCCAAAGGCACCGGCGCTGCCACCAAGGAATCCCAGGACCGTCTGCGTACTAAGCTCACCGACAATCTGGACGACATCGTACAAGTTGAAAATTATAGAATGGAAGATGCAGAATTTGCTGTAGTTGCCTTCGGCGGCGCAGCTCGTACCGCTTATGAAGCCATCGATATGGCTCGTGCAGAAGGTCTGAAGGTGGGCTTTGTTCGCCCCATCACCATTTGGCCCTTCGCTGAAAAACAAATGCAGGATTTGGCAGCTAAGGTTAAAGGCATCCTGGTACACGAGCTCAACTGCGGTCAATATGTACTGGAGGTTGAACGTGCTGTAGCTGGCAAGGTTCCTGTAAGCCTGTTTGCTAAATACGACAACGAATCTGCAACTCCGGCCGAGCTTTTGGCTGAAATCAAAAAGGCTATGGCCTAATCGGATGAGAGGAGAAAATTAGAATGAGCGTAATGGAAGACTTAATCGCTAAATATTTCCGTCCGGGCCGTCTACCTCACATCTGGTGCCCCGGCTGTGGCAACGGTGTTATCACCGGCGCTATTGTAAAGGCTATTGATAAGCAAGGTCTGGCAAAGGACGATGTAGCTATTATCAGCGGTATCGGCTGCTCCAGCCGTAGCTCCGGCTATCTGGATTTCAACACTGCCAACACCCTGCATGGCCGTGCTCTGCCCATTGCCACCGGCGTTAAAATGGGCAACCCCAAGCTGAATGTTATTGTGTGCAGCGGCGACGGTGACTGCACCGCTATCGGCGGCAACCACCTGATTCATGCTGCTCGTCGCAACATCGACTTGACTTTGGT
>CAMFZA010000204.1 GCA_946002345.1 uncultured Phascolarctobacterium sp.
AAAAATAATGCAGGTAATCAGCAGAACCCATGTGGGCCTGGTCAGAGAGAATAACGAGGATGCTCTGCTGGTGCGGGAGCCCTATCTTTTCGCTGTAGCGGATGGGATGGGGGGCTATGCGGCCGGTGAAATCGCCAGTCGCGCCATTATCAAGGCCTTTGAGGCCGCCACCCACAGTCTGCGCCACGAGCAGGGAGAACAGAATATTCGCAAGGTGTTGACGGAGGCCTTCGACAAGGCCAACACCCATGTGTTCAAAATGGCCGTCAGCAACGATAAATACACCGGCATGGGTACCACCATGACTGCTCTGTACTTGCCGGGGGATGGCACGGCCTATTGCTGCCATGTGGGTGACAGCAGGCTGTACACCTATCGGGAGGGTAATCTGGTGCAGGTCACCCGAGATCACACCTATGTGGCGGATTTGCAGGCCAACGGTGAAATCACCGAGGAGGAGGCCTTTATCCACCCCCAACGCCACATCCTCATGAAGGCTCTGGGCGTGGAGGAAAGGGTGCGCTCCGATAGTCTGCATTTTAAGCTGGTGCCCAACGACCGTTTACTGCTCTGCAGTGATGGCCTTAGCGACATGCTGCGGGACCAGGAAATACTGGACATCATGGGTGGCGCAGATTTAGAAAAGGTGGCCGACGAGCTGTTGGAGCGCAGTTTAAGCAATGGCGGTCGGGACAATGTATCCTTTATCATCATCGACATGGCTGAAAAGGCCGCAGCAAGGGAGGCAGGCTTGCATGGATAAAAAGGGCAATACCATACTGAACGGACGCTACAAAATCATCCGTCCCGTGGGCTACGGCGGCATGGCCGAGGTCTTTTTGGCCCATGATGAGCTTTTGGACCGTAATGTGGCCATCAAAATGCTGCGGGATCAGTTCCTCAGTGACAAGGAACTTTTGGAGCAGTTCCAGCGGGAGGCCAAGTCGGCGGCCCGGCTGGTGCATCCTTATATTATCAATATTTACGATGTTGTCAGCGAGGGCAGCAATCAATATATCGTCATGGAATACGTGGACGGCGTTACCCTGAAGGAGTACATGCAGGAGCACAAGCTGAGCCTGAATGCAGTGCTGGAAATCGGTGTGCGCCTGGCAGATGCCTTGCAGCATGCCCACAGCCACAGGATTATTCACTGCGATATTAAGCCACAAAATATCTTGCTGGATAAAAACATGAATCCCAAGATTGCGGATTTTGGCATTGCCAAGATGGTCACCAACCAAACCATGGTTTATTCCAAGGCGGTAATGGGCTCCGTCCATTATATTTCTCCGGAGCAGGCCAGCGGCGGTAAGATTACCGCCTGCAGCGACGTATATTCCCTGGGCATTGTGCTGTTTGAAATGCTCACGGGGCAGGTGCCCTATGTGGGTACCACGGCGGTGGCGGTGGCCATGATGCATGTGGAAAAGCCCGTACCTCGTTTGGCCGATTACATGGAAAATGTGCCCGAGGGCTTGCAGGAGATTATGGACCGGGCTTTGGCCAAGCGCTGTGAGGACCGCTACGAAAATGCGGGCCAGCTGCGCAGGGATTTGCTGAATTTAAAAATGAAGCTTTTCCCCTTTAGCAACGAGGATTATACTCAGGAGCTGGGCCATGTGCAGGGTGCTGTGCTCACTAGCAACGATGTGGAGGGAGCAACGGTCATCATGCAGCCTGTGCGACGGCCGCAAACCCCGGCGGAGGATCTGGAGGCAACCATGGCCCTACCCGATAGGCTTAGGGAGACCGTGCTGAAGGAACAGGAGCAGGAGGATGTACAACAGCCCCTGCCAGAGACCACTAAGCAGGATGAGGAGATAAAGGAAGGCGAGCAAGGGGATATGAAGAAAAAGAAATTAAATTATACCAAGCTTTTAATTTATATAACGGCCTGTGTGGTGGCCATTTCCGTGGTGGCCCATTTCCTGTTCAATCGTAATCTGGCAGAAATCGCTGTGCCCGATGTGAAGAATAGGACCGTGGTGGAGGCCCAAAAGCTGCTGGAGGAAAAGGACTTTAAGGTGGAGCTGGAGGAAAAATACGGCGACCCTGCTCAATTTAAGCCCGGTACGGTTATGGAGCAGTCCCCCAAGGCCGGCGAAAAGCGCAAGCAGCGCAGCCTGATCATCCTCACCATTTGCAAGGGTGCGGAGCTCAAGGGCGTGCCCGAGGTAGTGGGTATGTCCCTGTCTAAGGCGGAAAACACCCTGCTCAATGCTGGCTTTAAGGTGGGCAAGCTGACCAAGAAGCATGTGGAAGGACAGCGCATTGGTGCCGTGTTGGCTCAATCTCCCAAGGCTATGGACAAGGCTCCCAAGGGCAGTGGCATTGATTTAGTCATCAACGAAGGCGATAAGCCCGTGCCCAATTTGATTGGCAAGCCCATCGCCGAGGCCAAGCGCCTGTTGGAGCAGGCCGGCCTGAAGCTGGGCGAGGTGAAGGAGGTTAACGACCATAGCGCTGTGAAGAATGTGGTGCTGGCCTCCAACCCCAATGCTGGTACCAAGATTGGCGCCGGTGATGCGGTGAGCATTTCCGTAGCTACAGGCAGTGGCCAAAAGAAGAGCGCCTACGTGGATTTTGTGGTGCCCGGCAAAAAGCCCGTGGCTGTACAGCTAGTGCTGGTGGACGATAATGGCAAAACCACCATTTACAGCGGTACCCAAATGGGTGGCGTGCGGTTGCGCCAAAGAGTGGAGTTCGAGGGTTTGGCTCGAGTGCTGCTCTACTGCGATGGCAAGGTTGCCAGTGAAAAGGTTTTATAAAAATGAGCGAGCTAGAGGGACTTGTTTTAAAAAATTATAATGGTTATTATTATGTGCAGGTGGCAGAAAATGTTTATACCTGCAAGGTGAAGGGCAAAATGAAGCAGAACCGTTTTTCCCTGGCAACGGGGGACATGGTGCTGCTGGAGCCGGGTGAGAATGGCGAGGGTATGATCAAGCAGGTGCTGCCCCGCAAGAATTTTTTGCCCCGGCCCACCATGGCCAATCTGGATTTGTTCGTGGCCACCTTTGCCTGCGCTACGCCGGACTTTAGCTTTTTGCTGGCCGATAAGCTGTTAGCCTTGGCGGAGCTGGCCCACATCCCGGCACTACTAGTGCTGAACAAGGAGGACCAGGCTCCTGCCGGACTTGTTGATAAGGTACGCAGCGTGTACGAGCCCATTGGCTACGAGGTTTTCACTCTGTCGGCCAAGGAGGGCACGGGGGTGGCTACTTTGCGGGAGCGCTTGAAGGGTAAAATTTGTGCCTTTGGGGGCCCCAGCGGTGTGGGCAAGTCCTCCACCATTAATGCCATCGACAGCAGGGTGGATTTGCGCACCGGTGCAGTCAGCGAAAAGATTGGCCGGGGCAAGCACACCACTCGCTTTGCCCAGCTCTTGCCCTTTGACGAGGGCTATATTGCGGACACTCCCGGCTTTGGCAATTTGCTTTTGGAGGGCATGGGGCCGGAGCAGGCGGTGGTGGCCTTTCGGGAGTTTGCCAAGTATGAGGAGGGCTGTCGCTTTTGTCCCTGCTCCCACACCCACGTGCCCGTGTGCGGGGTGAG
>CAMFZA010000205.1 GCA_946002345.1 uncultured Phascolarctobacterium sp.
TACCAGCAGGCAGCAGCTCTTCAGCGCTATGAGCCCACCATGCATCGGAGCCTTCCTTTTCGAACCAATTTGCCACGGAATCGATGGTAGCTTCATTAATCAGATGCTCGCCGCATTTATCGCAATAGAAAACAGGAATGGGCACGCCCCAAACACGTTGACGGCTGATACACCAGTCGTGGCGATCATTAACCATGTTGTGAATACGTTGCTCGCCCCAGGAAGGAATCCATTTTACATCGTTGGCAATAGCCTTCAAGGCTTCATCACGGAAGCCATCAACGGAAGCAAACCATTGAGAGGTTGCACGGAAGATGATGGGGTTCTTGCAGCGCCAGCAGTGGGCACGCCACCTCCCCATGTCCAGGCGCCTGGTGTACGCAACCGGTACCATCTTCCAAGGTTACATAGTCGGCCAAAACAACAACACTCTTGCGATGATTGTATTCAGGGAAGGGATGCTCGCATTCAGCAAACTCCATAGCACGCCCCATGGTGGTGCCCAGAATATTGCTCAAATCCTTGTGGCATTTCTTACCAACCTCGTCCAGCAAATCCTTAGCCATGAAGAGCACTTCACCCTCGCACTCAACCCAGGCATATTCCAGATCCGGGTTCAGAGCCACAGCCACGTTAGCAGGCATGGTCCAGGGAGTGGTGGTCCAAATTACCATGTAAGCCTTTTTGCCTTTAGCAGCCTCCGGAGTTTGGCCATTGTCCTTAACCAGGGGCATTTTTACGAAAATGGTCGGAGTCTTTTGCTCGCCGTATTCGATTTCTGCTTCAGCCAGAGCGGTTTCGCAATGGGGGCACCAGTATACGGTCTTTTTACCCTTGTAAATATAGCCCTTGTTAGCCATGGTGCCGAATACGCGGATCTGCTCAGCCTCAAAGCTGTGGTGCAAGGTTACATAGGGATTATCCCAATCACCCAGCACACCCAAACGCTTAAAGTCCTCACGTTGGATATTAATCCAGTTCAGAGCAAAATCATGACATTTGCCACGCAATGTCAAAACATCCAGCTCTTTACGATTTAGGCCCAGCTCCTTAATGCAGGCGTGCTCGATGGGCATGCCGTGAGTGTCCCAGCCAGGAACATAAGGAGTGTCAAAGCCTTGTGCATATTTATATTTTACGATGATATCCTTCAGGATTTTGTTCAAAGCAGTACCCATATGAATCTTGCCGTTGGCATAGGGAGGGCCATCGTGCAGCACAAATTTGGGATGACCTGCATGCATTGCTTGCTTCTTATTATAAATATCGTTTTCCTGCCAGAATTTCAGAAAATCAGGCTCACGTTGGGGCAAACCAGCGCGCATAGGAAACTCTGTTTCGGGCAAATTCAGTGTTTTACCGTAATCCATTCGTCTTAACCTCCAAAATCTCAAAAATATGTATTAAAAATATTATCTATCGAGCAAGGGCCACAAAATAACAACTTTTTAAGCAACTAGCATTTTATCAGCTGCATTAAAAAGAGCCTCATCCCGTCAAGGGACGAAGCTCATACTATTACTCCGTGGTACCACCCTCATGACAAAGCCAAGCCCTGCCACTCGCACGCGCTTTATCGGGCGCACCCGTATGTAGCTACTGGCTTCGCCACATCCACTCCCAAGTGATTTTCACCTGCTTTGCTTTCGGCCGGGCTCACACCATCCCCGACTCGCTTTAACCACTCTGCAAGCTACTGTCTTGTTCATCATGTTACACTATTAAAAAACTCTTTTAATTATATATTAGGCACTGCCAAAAGTCAACTCATCTAGCCAATTTTTAGCAACACCCAAACAAGCCTGATTAACTGTACCAGACTATCTTTTCTCATATTTAAAGCCAAAAATGCCAAAGCCCTGACCTTGATTTAAATGGCTTACATCATTCAAGCGAAAGATGGCATGCTCATGCCATTTATTGACACCCAGCACCGTAACGCTGGCAGGAGCAATATCCACAGAATAATTACAGGCTACGACCTGCTGCATATCCATCCCCAGCCATTTAAAAATAATATTTTGCAGAGTACCCTTGTGGGCCACTATTAAAAGATTCTCCCTTTCCACATCGGCACAGCCCCACAAGCCCTGCACATTGCGCTCATAAAACTCAGTGCGGGTTTCACCACCGGGATAGTTCCGGTGATGCAGCTCCTGCTCTGATGCTGGTTTATAATAGATTTTTTTATCTGTCTCTTTATTCATTCCGGCATGAATACCATTATTTTTTTCCCGCAAAAAAGGTCAATATTCAATCTTAGCTTCCATTGGTAAAGCAGCTGCTAAAATCTGTGCTGATTCAGCAGCACGCTTAAGATCGCTGCTCAAAATGCGCAGCCTTTCTTTACGTCCTGCAAAATCTCGCGCCAACATGGCTGCTGCCGCCGCAAGCTGTGCTCTACCCTTATCAGTCAGCACAGAATCAGTCCAGCCTCCGGTTAAATGTTGGGTATGATGAGTTGCTTCCCCATGTCGGACTAAAATAATCATGCCATTCACCACCCTACTCTTCGGACTGCTTGGTGAAATTCTTCACCAGCTCCAACTGGGTCTCCAGCAAATGCTGCATGTTTTTACAATACAACAGGGACTTTTTCACTTGATTCTCATAATTCTGCTGGGCTACGGAAGCACGGGATTCAGCATCAAAAATAATCTTACGGCTCTTTTCCTCAGCGTCACCCACAATCTGTCGGTACTTAGTATTGGCTTCCAGTATCATTTTGCCAGCCTCACTGCGAGCGTCGTCCAAAAGCTTGTTGGCCTCAGCTACCGCAGTATTGCCCCGTTTTTTACACATATCCTCGGTAGCAAGGCGTAGCTTATCAGTTTCCACCTGCGCTTCACGACGCAGCGCCTCAACATAAGCCTTAGCCTCATCCCGCAGCTTATTACATTCCACCATGGTGGCCTGTAGCATGTTATCCGTCTTCACTTTGGTTTTGTTATACAAATCCTCCGCATGAGCCATGGTCTCTTCGTGCAGCTTTTTCGCTGCTACCTTGGCATCAGCCAGCTGCTGCTCACATTTTACCGCAGTTTCCTGCTCCAATAGTGCCGCCTTCTTTTCACTGGCAGCCTTCACCTCATCAGCAGTTTCCTGAGCTACAGTAAGAGTACTTTGCATGGTGGCTTCCATCTGCTGATAATATTCCAGCTTGGAGCTAACTCTTTCAATAGTCTCCTTCTGTTGCAGATTATCAAGGTATAAATAATTATACTCCTTAATCAGCTCCTGCATAAACTTGTCCACTTCAGCAGTTTCATAACCACGAAAGCCCTTAGAAAAGGTCTTCTTTTTTAAATCTTCAGGAGTTAGCATCTTGTTTCCTCCAGCCTTTAAATATAACGCTTCAGCGTAATGCTAATGCGTCCTTTTTTCGTAGTACCGCGAATTTCGGCCACTTCCACCCGGCCACGACCTCTAAAAGAGAGCACATCCCCTTCTTTGACTGGCTGCGCTGCCTTCTTGGCCTCCTGCCAATTCACCTTCACATTCAGGCTCTTGATTTCGTCTGCCATGCGGCTACGGCTCACACCATAGCC
>CAMFZA010000206.1 GCA_946002345.1 uncultured Phascolarctobacterium sp.
ATTATAGGCCTGCCAGGTGAGACAGCCCCTGATATTGACTATAGCCTGCACAAGGCTGTGGAGCTGGCACCGGAGAATTTGACTATTCATACACTGACCTTAAAGCGCAGCGCTGCCCTTTTTGGCTCCAAGATTCAGCTACCTGCTGAGCAGGCTGCAGAGCTGGTGGAGCAGGGTAGGGAACTGGCCGCTAGTGTGGGACTAGAGCCCTATTATTTATACAGACAGCATTATATGCTCGGTCATTTGGCTAATATTGGCTATGCTAAGCCGGGGACCGAAAGCATTTATAATATCCAAATGATGGAGGAGCGGCATCCAGTAATCGGTGTGGGACCATCCTCATCGACTAAGCTGCCCTTGGCAGATGGACACCATCTACGTCGCATGAATATGCCCAAGAATGTGGCAGTTTATGCTGGTGGACTCAATGAGCTCTGCCATAAACGAGAAGAATTATTTAGATAGTAATTCCTCAGTCAGCTCGTAAATTCGCTGACAGCTCCCTTTTTAAGGGAGCAAAAATGGACTTGATTATAAAAAGGAGGAAATGGAATGCTGACTACAGCACCCAGAGGTACGAAGGATATTATGCCTTCCGACGTTAATGCATGGCGCTATCTTGAAGCCACCGTGCGTAAAATTTGTGCCCAATATGGCTACAAAGAAATTAGAACCCCTGTGTTTGAACATACAGAGCTCTTCCAGCGTGGTATCGGCGATACTACGGACGTTGTAGAAAAGGAAATGTACACCTTTACCGACCGCGGCAATCGCAGCATCACCCTGCGTCCGGAAAATACTGCTTCTGCAGTGCGTGCTTATGTGGAGCACAAGCTGAGCAAGGAAGATACCCTGGCAACCAAATTTTTCTATATAGGCTCCATGTTCCGTTATGATAGACCTCAGGCAGGTCGTCTGCGTGAATTTCACCAATTTGGTGTGGAGGCACTGGGCGTGCCCGGTCCTAATGTGGATGCCGAAATTATTCTATTGGCAGTGCAGGTGCTGAAGGAGTTAGGCTTGAAGGACCTGAAGCTTAAGATTAACTCCGTAGGCTGCCCCAACTGCCGTCCCCAGCATCGTGAAAAGCTGCAGGCCTTCTTCAAGCCCCATTTTGAAGAGCTGTGCAAGGACTGCCAAGGTCGCTTTGACCGTAATCCCTTACGTCTATTGGACTGCAAAAATCCGCATTGCCAAGAGTTAGGCGTGGGTGCTCCCAGCCTTGAGGAATGCCTGTGCGATGATTGCAAGGCACATTTTGAAGGGGTTAAGGAGCTCTTGACTGCTGCCGGTGGGGACTTTGAGGTGGACCACAATTTGGGGCGCGGCTTGGACTACTACACCAAGACCGCCTTCGAAATCCAATACGCACCCTTGGGTGCCCAAAGCGCTGTGTGCGGTGGTGGCCGCTACGATGGCTTGGTGCAGGAAATCAGCGGTGACGAAGCTCGTCCTGGCATTGGCTTTGCCATGGGCATGGAGCGGGTGCTCTTGGCTTTGGAAAGCCAGGGACTATTGCCTGCCTTTGACGAATCCATTGATGCCTACATCGTGTGCCCTAAAAAGGAAAACTTCACTGTGGCCTTCAAAACTGGCATTGAGCTGCGCAGAGCGGGCTATAAGGTGGAATATGACTTCTTTGGTCGTAGCATGAAGGCTCAAATGAAGCAGGCCAATAAATTCCAGGCTAAGCAGGTGTTAATATTTGGCGAGGACGAGCTTGCTCGCAATGCTGTAACCGTGCGCAACATGGCTACCAGCGAGCAACAGGAAATCGCTATTGATGATATAATCAAATTTTTCAATACTTTATAATTCATAAGTAGAGGTGCTAAAACATGATTAATGAAAAACGCAGCCACCATTGTGGTGAGCTGGGCAAAGACCAAGCCGGCGAGAAGGTTGTTCTGTGCGGTTGGGTTTCCAAGCGTCGTGACCACGGCGGATTGATTTTCATCGATTTGCGCGACCGTAGCGGTATTGTGCAAGTTGTTGCCGACCCTGAATCTGCTGGTACCAGCTTCAAGACTGCCGAGGATATTCGTAATGAATATGTAATCAAGGTAGAGGGTAAGGTACGCCTGCGCGATGAGGATACTATTAATGAAAATATTCCCACCGGTACCATCGAAGTACTGGCTAGCGAAATTGAAGTACTGAACAAGGCTAAGACCCCTCCGTTCTATATCAAAGACGATATCGATACTGATGAAAACCTGCGCCTGAAGTTCCGTTATCTGGACCTGCGTCGTCCGGAAATGCAACGTAACCTGATTCTGCGTCACAAGGTTGCTAAGCTGATGCGTGACTATTTGGACGAGCATCGTTTCCTGGAAATCGAAACCCCCATGCTGTGCAAATCCACTCCTGAGGGTGCTCGCGACTATCTGGTTCCCAGCCGCGTAAACCCTGGCAAATTCTATGCGTTGCCCCAATCTCCGCAAATCTTCAAGCAGCTCTTGATGGTTGCTGTTCTGGAGCGTTATTTCCAACTCGCCCGTTGCTTCCGTTACGAGGACCTGCGCGCTGACCGTCAACCCGAATTTACCCAGCTGGATATGGAAATGTCCTTCATGGATGTGGACGAAATTTTGGAGCTCATGGAGGGCCTCATTTACCACATTTTCAAGGGCGCACTGGGCAAGGAAATCAAGATTCCCTTCCAACGCTTGACTTGGGATGAAGCTATGGATCGTTACGGCAGCGACAAGCCGGACCTGCGCTTTGGCATGGAGCTGGTAAACATGGCTGATGCTGTTAAGGATGCTGACTTCACCGTCTTCCGTTCTGTAATCGAAAACGGTGGCCAAGTTAAGGCTATCAATGTTAAGGGCTATGCCAATATTCCTCGCCGTGAGGCTGACCATCTGAAGGATTTTGTAGCTATTTATGGCGCTAAGGGCTTGGCTTATATCCAATACTTAGCAGATGGCACTATTAAATCTCCCATCGCTAAATTCTTTACCAAAGAGCAAATGGACGGTATCCTGGCAACTGCCAAGGCAGAGCCCGGCGATTTGCTGTTCTTCGTAGCAGATAAGCCCTCCGTAGTAGCTGCTGCTTTGGGTGCACTGCGTATTGAGATGGCTAAGCGTCTTGGTCTGATTGACCCCAACGAACTGGCCTTTACTTGGGTTGTTGATTTCCCCATGTTCGAATACGACGAGGAAGAAAAACGTTATGTGGCTATGCACCATCCGTTCACCTCTCCTCGTGACGAAGACCTGCCCCTGTTGGAAACCGACCCTGGCAAGGTATATGCTAAGGCCTATGACATGGTTCTTAATGGCACTGAAATTGGTGGCGGCTCCATCCGTATCCATCGCCGTGACGTGCAAAAGGCTATCTTCAAGGCCATCGGTTTGTCCGATGAAGAAGCACAAGAGAAGTTTGGCTTCATGATGAATGCCTTCGAATATGGTGCTCCTCCTCATGGTGGCCTGGCTTTCGGTCTGGATCGTTTGATCAAGAATATGACTCAAGGAGACTCCAACCGAGATCAAATAGCCA
>CAMFZA010000207.1 GCA_946002345.1 uncultured Phascolarctobacterium sp.
AAGAGCTTTGATACCGAAACGATTATTTTCTTTCATAATGGCAACCTTAAGAAGAAGGATAAGGATGTCAAGGATTTGCCCGAGGAGCCTGTGCAGGAAACGAGACAGTACCAGGGTAAAATTGCCATCATAGTTGATGACTGTGGTGCCGATATGGGGACTGTGCGCACGCTGCTAAATACAGGACTGCCCTTTAGCTATGCCATTTTGCCTAATAAGGAATTTTCCAGTGATGTGCTGGAGATGGTCAAGAGTCGGGGGAAGGTACCCATGCTGCATCTGCCCATGGAGCCCTTGAGCCGCAGTGCTATGAGCGAGGGTGGACGTACTGTGATGACGGGTTCAAGTGCTGCTAGCCAACAGGCCTTGGTGCGCAAGCATCTACAAAGTCTGCCGGGAGTGGTGGGAGTAAATAATCACCAGGGCTCCAAGGCCACGGCGGATAAAGCAACCATGCAGGCTGTGCTGCAGGTGCTGAAGCGTGAAAATATCTTTTTTGTGGATAGCAGAACCAATTCAGCCTCTGTGGCAAGGGATATGGCTAAGCAAATGGGTGTAGCCACTGCTCGTAATGATATCTTCCTTGACAATAGCAGCAATGTGGAGGACATTCGCAAGCAGGTTTACAAGGCCTTTGCCATGGCAGAAAAAAATGGTAGTGCTATTGCTATTTGCCACGCTCGTCCCAATACAGCAAAGTGCTGGCAAATGTATGGAGAAGAATTCAAAAAGAGTGGCATTACCTTTGTTTCGGTAAATAAGCTGCTCTATTGAGCTAGTAATTGTGTTAGCTGTGCTTTGGTTTGAGCCCAGCGTGCAGCTACTAATTAACATATAAGAGGTAAGAGAAAAATGACAACTTTTGTGGATGAAACAATCGCTAAATATGAAAAGTATATTAATCCGGCCCAGGCGAAGCTTTTTCGCTTCATGGGCTTGGGCAGTGTGGAGGCTAAGGCCGAGGGTTGGACCATCACCGACAGCGAGGGGCAGGAGTTCATCGATTGCTTGGGTGGTTATGGCATGTTCGCCTTGGGGCATCGTCATCCCAAGGTAGTAGAGGCAGTGGAGCGGGAGCTGCACGCCATGCCCATGTGCGGCAAGGTGCTCTTTAATCGCCCCATGGCCGATTTGGCAGAGGCACTGGCTGAAATTACTCCGGGAGCACTGCAATACAGCTTTTTTGTGAATAGTGGTACTGAGGCTGTGGAGGGCTGTCTAAAGGTGGCTCGTCTGGCTACAAAACGGAGTAAATTTGTGGCCGCTAAAAACGCTTTTCACGGTAAGACCTTTGGTAGTCTGACTGCTACCGGTCGCGATTTATATCGTGACCCCTTCAAGCCCCTGTTAAATGGTTTCACCCATGTGGAATATGGTGATGCGGATGCTTTGGCAGCTGCTGTGGACGAAGAAACTGCTGCGGTGATTTTAGAGCCTATTCAAGGCGAGGGCGGCATCATTGTTCCCCCTGGAGGCTATCTCGCTCGAGCAAAGGAAATATGCGAGGCCAATGGAGCCCTGCTCATTGCAGACGAGGTACAGACCGGTATTGGTCGTACTGGAGCTTGGTTCGGTGTGGATGCTGAGGGTGTGGAGCCGGATCTGATGGCCTGCGCTAAGGCCTTGGGCGGTGGTGTTATGCCCATTGGCGCCATTGTTGGCACGGAGAGGGCCTGGCAGGGTCTTATTGAAGCGCCCTTTTTGCATACATCTACCTTTGGTGGCAATCAATTGGCCTGTGCCGCAGGTGTTGCAGCCATCAAAGCAATTAAGGAAGAGGATATTTTGCGTCGTGGCGCGGAGGCTGGTGCGTACCTCAAGGCAGGTTTGGAAAAGATTGCTGCTGAGTTCCCCAGTGTCATTACTGAGGTGCGCGGCAGGGGCATAATGCTGGGCATCGAGCTCACTAAGGAGGGTGCTGGTGGCATGCTCATGAGCTTGATGATTATGAAGCATATTATTGTGGCTTACACCTTGAATAATCCTAAGGTTATTCGCATGGAGCCCCCGCTAATTATGCCTAAGGAAGTCATTGACCATGTTTTGGAGGAGTTCCGGGATGCGGTGGCGCAAACTGCAGACGTAATTGAAGATTTGTAAGCCAGAATCGTCCATTCGGAACCATTGCCTTCGTTGCGACTCACAGGAGCATTGCACATACACCGCTTGTCTGGTACCTTCTGAACGATTATAGAAAAAGGAGATTTTTGGTATGCCTTATGTAGAAATAAAAAAGAACATTAAAGCCACTCCGGCGAAGATTTATGAGATTGTGAAGGACATGGCTGCTTATCCGAATTTTATGCAGGATTTGGTGAGCGTGGATATTTTGGAGCGAGGTGAAAACTACACTATTTCCCACTGGGTGAGCAATGTGGATGGTCGCAAAATAATTTGGACCGAGCGTGATACCTTCTATCCGGAGCAAAATAAAATCACCTATGCTCAAACAGAGGGTGATTTAAAGAAAATGGAAGGTGAATGGACCATTGTGCCTCAGGGTGAGGAGTGCGAGGTGACTCTTTCCGTGGACTTTGAATTTGGTATTCCTATGATTGCCGGTTTGCTCAATCCCATATTAAAGAAAAAAGTTCGTGAAAACAGTGAAAATATGTTGACATCTATCAAAGAGCAAATTGAAAAATAGGCAAGCTCTTGTTATAATAAAAGCAGCACCTGTCAGGGTGTGAATTTTGAATGTGATTTGTTTGAGGAGGAAATTTTTTAATGAAAACTGCTATGCTTATGGCGCTGATGACCATGCTGCTCATGGCCATTGGTGACTACTTTGGCGGCCTGCAGGGCATGACCATTATGCTGGTATTTGGTGTGGCCATGAACTTCTTCACTTATTGGAACAGTGACAAAATGGTTTTGGCTCATTACAATGCTCAAGAGGTAAATGCTCGCACTGCTCCTAGACTTTATGCTATTGTGAAACGCCTGGCCGACCGGGCTAAGCTGCCCATGCCCAAGGTGTACATTATCGATAGCCCTGTGCCCAATGCTTTCGCTACCGGTCGTAATCCAGAGCATGCTGCTGTGGCAGTGAATACTGCTTTGGCTGATTTGTTGGACGAGGATGAGTTGGCAGGTGTACTGGCCCATGAATTGAGCCACGTTAAGCACCGTGACATTTTAATCAGCACCGTGGCTGCTTCCATGGCCGGTGCTATTTCTACCATTGCTCAATGGGGCATGTTCCTGGGTGGTGGCCGTGATGAGAACGGCGAAAGCCGCAACCCCTTTGCTACCATTTTGGTGATGCTGTTGGCTCCCTTGGCTGCAGCCTTGATTCAAATGGCTGTGTCTCGCTCTCGCGAATACATGGCTGATAAATCCGGTGGTGAGCTGTGTGGCGACCCCAATGCCTTGGCTGACGCTTTGCTGAAGATTGAAGCCTTTGCCAGACGTCGTGTAATGCCCGGTGCTACTGAGGCAACTGCCCCCATGTTCATCATAAACCCCAACACGGCTGTGCATATGCCCCACCTCTAAAGCACA
>CAMFZA010000208.1 GCA_946002345.1 uncultured Phascolarctobacterium sp.
ACCATCACCTCAAAATTACGCAGATCATTGATTCGCATTATGCGGCTGGTCTGCTTGTTAAAGAGAAAGGCCCTTTACATGTAAGCATCATGCATCCACTTGGGCGCACGCTCCATTTTGCCGGCCAACACATCAAAGCTACCCCCAATGCCCATCAAAATGCGCGGCTTGAGCTCCTGCCTGTGGGCCAAAATCCATTTCTCCTGCTTGGGCGCACCCAAGGCCACAAAGAGCATCTCTGCGCCAGAATTATTAATCTCTTCAATAATACCGGGAACATCGGCGTCAGTAAAATAACCATTGTGGCAGCCCACAATCTGCACTCCGGGATACAACTCCTCGCTCTTCGCCTTGGCCGCCTCGGCTACGCCGGGAGAGCCACCGAAAAAGTAAGCCTTGTACCCCTTTTTTGCTGACAAAGCCAATAATTGATTGTACAAATCAAAGCCTGCCACCCGCTCCGGCACCTGATAGCCCAGATGACGTCCGGCCCACACGGCACCAGCACCATCGGGCAGCACCAGCTCTGCCCTGTGGCAAATAATCTCGTTATAAGCGGCATCCTCCTGACACATCATGATGATTTCCGCATTGGCCGTCACCACAAAGGTCTGCTCCCCACTTAACAGGCGTTGCTCCAGACTGTCCACAGCCTGCACCATGGTCATGGGGTGCACCGGTACGCCCAAAATTTTTATTGGCTCTATCATACTCTAGCCTCACTTAAATACAAAATCTTATTGAATATAAGCCTTCAACACATCACTCTGCTTATCTAGGCACAAATATTTATACACAGGTCTGCCCACAGAGCCTCGATGCAGGTCCAGCTTTAACAAATGTAGTGATTTTAAAAATTCCAGATATTTACGAATGGATACTCGGGAAATACCCACCTTGCCGGCAACCTCTTCCGTGGTAAACATGCCCTCGATTTCGCAAATGCAGGACCACACAGTGGCCAGTGTGTTCTTGTCCAAGCCCTTGGGCAGGCTCACCATCATCTGCTCCTCGCGCCGGATAATGGTCTGGTCCAAATCGGACTGTTCGATAATAGTCTGCTCGGAAACAATGTGGTAGCGCTTTAAATAATTGTTCAAGGCCAAATTCAAGCGCTCGAACTCAAAGGGCTTAATAATATAATCCACCGCGCCCAGGCGCAAGGCCTGTTTAATTTTATCCTTGTCATTGGCAGCAGAAACAATGATGACATCCACATCAAAGCCATACTCACGGATTTTTGCCAAAAGCTGGAGACCATCCATAGTGGGCATAAAGATATCCAGAATCAATAAATCATAGCTTTTCTTGCTTAAAAGCTTCAGGGCCATGTCCCCATTATTGGCCACATCGCTAAGGTTAAAGCCCTTGATCTGGCTCAAATAATGCTCATGGAGCTGGGCAACCATGGGGTCATCCTCTACAACGAGAACGTTAATCATGTTAATCTACCTCCTTCTTCACTGGCAATCTCACGGTGAACACAGTGCCCTCGCCCGGGCTGGATTCAACGGAAATAGTTCCATCAAGGCTGTCCACACTTTGCTTGGCCAAAAACAGGCCAAAGCCGTGACCAGTATAACCCTTGGTGCTAAAGCCGCGGTGATAAATGTATTTCTTGGTTTCCTCGTCCATGCCGGGACCGGAATCTTCCACCACAATTACAATTTCCTTGTCAAAGTCTAAAATCGAAAGATTAACAATACGCTCCCCATCAAAATTCTTTAAAGCATCAAAAGCATTTTCAATTAAATTGCCCGCAAACAGCCCAATAACGTGGCCGGAGGGCACATCCAGCTCCCCATGTAGCTCGCTTTCATCAGTCAGGGAAAAGTCAATATCCAACTCCCTGCTGCGACTGATCTTGCCCAAAATAAAGCCGGACAAGGTAATATCCTTTAAGCGTGTCACGATGTAGGAAACCTCGGACTGCCTATTATAGGCAATTTCCTGGGTATAATTCTTAAGCTCATCATAGGCCTTCATATTAATAAGCCCCATGATGACATGCATTTTATTCATAAACTCATGGGTCTGAGCCCTGAGCGCCGTAGCATAGTTTTTAAAGCCAGTCAGCTGATTGGCCATTTCTTCCACCACGGATTTTTTACGGAAGGTAATAACCGCACCCAAAATCTTGTCGCCCCCATCTAGGCCTAAAAGGGGCACTGCGGTCATAACGAAAACCGTATTACCAAATTTAATGGGCGCGTCCGCAAAGCTTTTTCCTTCCTTAATAATAACATGCAGGGGCACATGTTTCAATACATCCAAGGCCGATTTGCCACACAGGTCCTCCGTATGGGAAATATCTGCCTGTTTGAGCAGCACCTTAGCCTCGTAATTGACCACGGTAATGATGCCCTTGTTATTGATATTGATTATGCCCTCCCGCACGGAGTTTAAAATAATATTGCGCTCCTGCAAAAGGCGGGCAATTTCCTCGGGCTCATAGCCAAACAGGACCTTTTTAATACGCCCTGCCAAAAAGATGGCACCCAAAATACCAATAACCAAGCCAAAAAGATTGGTCAACAGCAAGAACATGACCGCATCAATGGTGGATTTATTGATAATATCGTCGGAATAGCCCGTAACAACGTAGCCAATGGTTTCATTATGGTTATTCTTCACAAAGCCAAAGGCCTTGTTGGGAATAGCATAATTTTCCTGCCAGCTGATGCTATTAAGCTTGGCATATTTTTCCATCAAATCCCGGGCGCTTTCTTTAAAATTAGGCAGCTTGCCAGGATTGTACATGACCCGCAAGCGACCATGCTTGTCATAAATGGCAACACCTGCTTCATCGGAATGGTCCACCTGGTTAACATAATTGGCCATCATATTATCCACGGCATCGACCACGCGGTAGTTTTGCGCTTCCAGTCCGTTTTGGATTTCCTCAGAATTGCACAGGATATTGTTGATGCTGACAGCGTTAATGCTGACACGGTCATAAATAACCTTGCTCACCCTATAGGTAGTGAACATGGAGGCAGGTAGCAGCGCTATGCAGGCCACTAGGGTAATTAAAATGACGATTTGTTGAGAAAGGGTAAACTTTTTTAATTGTAAGCTTTGAAGACTAAATTTTTTCCACATCTGCAGGCACCGTTAAGAACTGAATGCCGGGGTTGCGGTCCAAAATCCAATTTAAGGACCATTCATTGTTTACTAAAATTACGGGGCGGTCCTTTTTGTCGTAGACCAGCATACCGTTGTCCAAGCCTTTGATATTTTCAATCAGCTTTTTGTCCTCTGCATATACCCAACGAGCCACGCTATAGGGCAGCTGGTTCATCAGGAGCTGGGCGCTATATTCGTTGAGCAGGCGGTATTCCAGCACCTCCAACTGCAGCACACCAACCACACCCACAATGTAGCTTTCCAGGCCCACGCCCTCTTGCCGAAAGACTTGGATAGCGCCCTCCTGGGCCCGCTGGATGATGCCCTAATCAAAAAGCTGGCGCGGGAGCGCGCCCTACGCCAGCCCGCGCGCCCAC
>CAMFZA010000209.1 GCA_946002345.1 uncultured Phascolarctobacterium sp.
GTGCCGGGCCCCTACAGACCTGGCTGCTCGGCCTGTGCGCTGGATAAGGTATTGCCCGGCTATGTTACGGATACGCTGCGCCAGGGCATCGTAAGCTTTGGCAAAAAGCTGGCAGGCTATGCTGATGGGGGCGCTTTGCTCACTGGGGTGGAGACGAGAACCTCGGCGCCGGTGCGCATTGAGCGGGACCGTGTGAGCTATGTATCCGTGACCCACGATTTGCTCTATCCCTGCGGTGAGGGTGCTGGCTATGCCGGGGGCATTATGAGTGCCGCATTGGATGGGTATCATGTGGCGAGGGCCATGATGCAAAGGTTTGCGCCAATAAAATAGTTAATTGTAATCCATGAAATTATTAATCATTTCGTTTAAGAGCGATTTTTAACGCTATTCACTCCATGATTTAATAATTTCATATGCTTGTATCTCCGTAGTAATTTCCACGTTTATTTTTGAACGTAATGATAAATAATTTATGGCATATTTTTATATATTCGTATTTTTAATACAGAAGCATTAAGGGAGGAAAAAAGAATGGCAAGAATGTTTGGTACTGATGGTGTGCGTGGTGTGGCTAATGTGGAGCTCACGCCGGAGCTGGCCTTTAAATTGGGCTACGCAGCCGCAAAATATTTTAGCAGGGAGGGTCATGCTCCCAAGATTATTATTGGTCGCGACACCCGTCGCAGCGGCCAAATGCTGGAGGCAGCGCTGGCCGCAGGCATATGCAGCGCCGGTGGCAATGCGCATTTGCTGGGCGTAATGCCCACTCCTGCCGTTTCCTTCCTCACCTCCGTGGTGAAGGCCAATGCAGGTGTGGTTATTTCCGCATCCCACAATCCCTTTGAGGATAACGGCATTAAATTCTTCTCTCAAACAGGACACAAACTGCCGGACACTGTGGAGGATGAGATTGAAGCTATCGTGAAGACTCCCATTGACTACAGCAAGGCAGTTAGCGGTAGCAGCGTGGGTAGCATTATTTACGAAAAGAATTTGGCAGAGCTTTATATCAAGCATATTTTGAATACTGCTTATGCAGATTTGAAGGGCCTGAAGGTGGTTATGGACTCCTCCAATAGCGCTAACAGCCAAATTGCACCGGTGATTTTGCGCAGCTTGGGTGCCGAGGTTATTACTATTTTTAACGAGCCCAATGGCATCAATATTAATAATGGCTGTGGCTCCACCCATTTGGAGGCCCTGCAGAAGAAGGTTGTTGAGGTTGGTGCTCATGCAGGTATTGCCAACGATGGCGACGCTGACCGCTGCCTGGTAGTTGACGAAAATGGTGAGGCTCTGGATGGCGACCAAATCATGCTGATTTGTGCTTTGGAGCTGATGAAGCGCAAAAAGCTCAATGACAATATGCTGGTTGTCACCGTTATGAGTAATGTGGGTCTGCATCAGGCTATGAAGGCTCACGGCGGTAAAACCTGTAAAACCGCTGTTGGTGATCGCTATGTGCTGGAAGAGATGATGAAGCACAATTATTCCATTGGTGGCGAGCAATCCGGTCATATTATTTTCTCCGAGTTTGCTAAGACCGGCGATGGCATTTTGACTGCAGTGCAGCTTTTGTGCGCCATGGTGAAGAATAACAAGCCCTTGTCCGAGCTGGGTGCAGTGATGACCAAGTATCCCCAAGTGCTGCTGAATGTGCGGGTGAAGGATAAAAATGGCTGGCAGGAAAGACCTGCTATTCAAGAGGTCATTAAAAAATACCAGGATGAGTTGGGTGACAATGGCCAAATTTTGGTGCGTGCCAGCGGCACTGAGCCCTTGATTCGTATTATGGCTGAGGGTCCCAATCAGGAGAGATTGGAGCAGATTGCAAGCTTGATTGGCGATGTGGTAGTTAGCGAGTTGGCCTAACGAGTATTATTGACACTCGATAGAGATATCACTATTAATTCACTTGTATTTTTGGTGATAATATTGTAAAATAAATACAGTCACGAAGATGTGCCGCGTGGGGTTGCGCCTGCGCGGCATAATTGTATGTCATAAATTTTATGGCTTATAAATGACAAAGCGCAAGTGCCGCAAATTTGTTTTTGTGGTAGACGAGGAATGAGGTTATCGATTAGTCAGCGGATGCCTCACGGCCGGCTGTGGGCCGCAAGCCGAAAACAAAGCCCATTGGTAACAATGGAGAGAAAGCTTCGGTAGCAGAATAGCAAATACAATATAGGAGGATACTTGTATGTGTGGTATCGTTGGTTACATTGGCAGTAATCAGGCTGCTCCCTTTTTGCTGGACGGCATGAGCAAATTGGAGTATCGTGGCTATGACTCTGCCGGCATCGCAGTGATGGAAAAGGGTGCTATTCGTGTGGATAAGTGCGTGGGCCGCTTGGACGCACTGCGTGCAAAATTGGCGGGCAATATGCCGGTGGGCACCATGGGTATTGGTCACACCCGTTGGGCAACCCATGGCCGTCCGTCCGATCGCAATGCTCATCCCCATATGGATGGCAGTGGCAAATTTGTTGTGGTGCATAACGGCATTATTGAAAACTATTTGTCCTTGAAGGAAGAATTGATCACCAAGGGGCATGTGTTCCTGTCCGAAACCGATAGTGAGGTTGTGGCGCATCTCTTGGAGGACCAATATGATGGCGATTTTGAAGAGACCGTTAAAAAGGTTTTGAAGCTGATTAAGGGCTCCTATAGCTTGGTATTTATGTGCCAATACGAGCCTGATAAGATTATCTGCACCAAGAAGGATAACCCGTTGGTTATTGGCTTGGGTGAGGGCGAAAACTTCATTGCCTCCGATATTCCGGCTATTATTAATCACACTCGCCGCACCTTTATTATGAGTGACGGTGAAATTGCTACTGTTACTGCAGAGGGTGTGTGGGTGCAGGATATTAATGGCACTCCCATTAGCAAGAAGGTTTTTGAGGTTAACTGGAATGCTGAAGCTGCGGAAAAGGGTGGCTTTGAGCATTTCATGCTGAAGGAAAGTTACGAACAGCCCAAGGCTATGCGTGACACCATGACTGGTCGCCTGAATGCCGAGAGCAAGACCATTGCTTTCCCCGAGTTGAACTGGACTCCGGAGGAAATGGTCGATATTAATAAGGTTTTCATTGTGGCTTGCGGCACTGCTTATCATGCAGGTATTGTGGGCAAGTATTATTTGGAGCAGCTGGCTCGCGTTCCCGTTGAGGTGGATATTGCCAGTGAGTTCCGTTATCGTGATCCCTTGGTAGATGGCAACAGCCTGACTATCGTAATCAGCCAGAGCGGTGAAACCTCTGATACCTTGGCTGCTTTGCGTGAGGCTAAGCGGCTTGGCTCCCGCACCTTGGCAGTGACCAATGTGGTGGGTAGCTCTATTGCCCGTGAGGCAGACCAAGTGATTTACACCTATGCTGGTCCGGAGAGTGCGGTGGCGTCCACCGAGGCTGATGCTACGCAGGTGGTGGCGTTGTTGAGGCTGGCTGGTGTTGGGGGTCGTTGGCGGGGCGGCG
>CAMFZA010000210.1 GCA_946002345.1 uncultured Phascolarctobacterium sp.
AACCACAAAAAATGACAAAGGGGCAACCACACCACAAAAAATGACATAGTACTTTTTGTTATGACAAAGCAGTTATGTGGGGATTTTTTATTTTACATAGGAGGGGGAGAGAAGGTAGTCGTTGCCCGAGCGATTGAGTTCAGGTGCCAACTGCAAGAGACTCCACAGCTCCGTAGCCTTCATTTCCAATTCCAGCTGGCGGGTGTAAAGCTGTTGCTGGCACATATTTAAATGGGCCAGCTTGTAGCGCCAGTTTTTAGCAAGACCTGTAATGAGGGGGAGGGTAGCAGTGGCTTTCATCTGTTTTAGGAGCTGGCGACCTATGTCGTTGAAGGCCAAGACCCTCAGGTAGGCGGGGGACTTGTCCTCCCACTGCCAGCGAGGCACATCCAGCAAGAACTGCATTAGGAGACGGCGAATGCGGCTGGTGGTGTAGCGCTTAGAGGTGCAAAGCTGTAGGGCATGGGCAAGGGTGGAGCAGGCTGCAGCCTGTTTAAGCAGATTTTCCAGTCCCTCGCTACATTGGCAGGCTTCAGCAATATCATCGGTGCTCAAAAGCCGTAGACGGTAGCGCAAAAGCTGCCACAAAAGGTCAGCGTCATAGCCGGGAACGCTTTCCAAAAGAGCACGACGAGAGTTGGTGGGGACGGCTTGCTGCCAGTTGCCTTGTTTGTTTGCTAACTCTCTGGAGCCACCCATAGAACAAACTGACCTACGTTGGTCGGCGAGGGCCTGACGAATGGCTGTAGCGCTGGCCAGGGTGCCGGTAATTTCCCGGTCGTTGTAGCCGTCACCACGGCGCTCAATAAAGAGGGGCCTGATATTTGTATCTCGCAGTGCTTTAGCGTACTCCAAAGCAAGAATATCATTGGGCTTAGTGAGATTTACAGTGGAATTGTGGAAGTTGGCACCAGCTTGGCAAGCAATGGCCTTAGCAGGCTGCTGTGCTTCGCTGAGAACGGCAGCACAGGCGGCAGCATAGCTTTTGCCCTGACTTAAGAGTGCACGGATGCGTGCTTGGGAACTTTCGTTGGTGATATGGTGGGCTAATGCTGTAAAGTCCAGCTCCGGCGATTCCACACCGCAGGACAGGGCGTTCACGCTGCCTGTGGCTGCCAAGAGCTGTACGCCGCCACTGGCAAAAAACTGGGCACTGCGCAGAGAAAAGGCTGTGGGCAGCTCCAGTACCAGGGCAGCGCCATTTTCGACGGCCAGCTGTGCTCTAAGCCATTTGCTGAGACAGGCAGGCTCGCCCCGCTGCATGAAGCTGGCGCTCATAGCTACGATGATGGGCTGCTCCGTTAGGCGCTGTGCCTCTTGCAGCTGGTATAAATGTCCATTATGAAAGGGATTATATTCGGCAATAATGCCGGTTGCATAAATCATAAAAGTGCTTCCTTAGAGGTTTATTTTTAGTACCTCAACAGCCCTTATAGGTGCTGTAGGTAATAAATATACTTGCGTTAATAAGCTAATTATATCACAACCTCGTGTATACATAAAATATACACTATGTTTTTTCTTTTAAATGGTGTATACTAATAGCATGAATATTCCTCGGTGATGAGTGCCGAGAGAGAAGCAGCAATGCTGCAGAGGTGTAGCTTACTAGGAGGCATATTGTGATTGTATTCGTTGTAAACTGTGGTAGCTCCTCCATTAAATACCAGCTGATTAACATGGAGGGTGAAAAGGTTATGGCCAAGGGGCTTGTGGAGCGCATTGGCATGGAGGGGTCCACCTTAAAGCACACGCCTGTGGGGAAGTATACCATTGATTTGAAGGAGGATATACCGGACCATGTAGTAGGCATCAAAATGGTCTTGAAGGCGCTGACCAACAAGGATTATGGCGTTATTAAGGATATGTCGGAGATTGATGCCGTGGGCCATCGCGTAGTGCATGGTGGCGAACGCTTCGCAGACAGCGTGCTCATTACGGGGGAGGTTTTGCAGGGCATCAAGGCCTGCAGCGAAATTGCTCCCTTGCATAATCCGCCTAACCTCTTTGGTATCGAGGCCTGCATGAATATTATGAAAGGCGTGCCTCAGGTGGCTGTGTTCGATACTGCTTTCCACCAAACCATGCCCAAGGTGGCCTATTTATATGGCCTGCCCTATGAGCTTTATGTAAAATATGGTCTGCGTCGCTATGGCTTCCACGGTACATCTCACAAGTATGTAGCCCAGCGTGCAGCGGAGCTCATGGGCGAGCATATGTCCGATTTGCGCATCATCAGCTGTCATTTGGGCAATGGTGCTAGCATTACGGCCATCAAATACGGCAAATCCATTGACACCAGCATGGGGTATACCCCTCTAGAGGGCCTGATTATGGGCACTCGTAGTGGCGAGATTGATCCGGCTATCATCCCCTTCCTGATGGAGAAGGAAAACATGACAGCCCAGCAGATAGATGATTATCTGAATCGACGCAGCGGTATTTTGGGTATTAGCGGTCTGTCCAGCGATTTTCGAGACTTGGAAAGTGCTGCTAACCGTGGCGATGATCGCAGTCAGCTTGCTATTGATGTTTTTGCCTACAAGGTTAAAAAATATATTGGTGGCTATGTGGCTGCCATGGGTGGCGTGGATGCCATTGTTTTCACTGCTGGCTTGGGCGAGAATTCCCCCTTCATGCGTGACAAGATTTGCAATGGATTGGAATACCTGGGCACTCGCATTGACCCGGATCTGAACAAGGTGCGTGGCAAGGAGCGGGAGATCAGTGTGCGTCGCGCACGGGTGAAGATTTTCGTCATTCCTACTAATGAGGAATTAGTGATTGCAAGAGACACGTTTAATATTTGCAGAAGAATAATTAAGCTATAAAACAGACAAACGATAAAGCACCATCTACTTCGTTGCGCTTCCTAGGAGTATTTCCGATACGCCGTCGTACCCAAGGGTACAGCGCGACCAGCATGCGCTCACTGCGCTACGCTTGTGACCACATGGGTCGTAGCTTGTCGGCGCGCCTCGTATCTGGCACTTTCTCCTTTGCCTGAGTTAGTGTTTGTATTAGTTTTTTTCGTTTAAAACGTAGGTTTTTCTTGACAAAGAGCGTCAAGACCGCTATAATTGTAACGATTGGTGAAATATGATTAAGATAAATGTCGCACAAATCAAGAAAAGACTGGTTGGAGAAAAACCTCTTGCTTTTGAGTTGGAGCCTGCTGAACTGGAGATTAGTCCCGAGGAAATGGGGATAGTTGGCACAGTGAAGCTGGTTGGCAGCATGAGCAATGCCGGTGACGTTTTGCTTTTGCAGGCGCAGATGGAATGTCAGGTGCAGCGCACCTGTGGACGTTGCCTGAAGGAGTTTGTAGGCGTTACCAAGGCTGAGGTGGTGGAGAAATTCTATCCTGCCAGTGCTGATAATATTGAAAATGATGCTTTTGTTTACGATTCGGATGTTATCGACATAACAGAACCGCTTCGTGAAGGGCTGCTGCTTG
>CAMFZA010000211.1 GCA_946002345.1 uncultured Phascolarctobacterium sp.
ATGCTGTAAAAGTAACTCTTGGTCCTAAAGGCCGCAATGTTGTTTTGGAAAAGAAATTTGGTGCACCGACCATTACCAACGATGGTGTAACCATTGCTCGTGACATTGAGCTGGAAGATCCCTTTGAAAACATGGGCGCACAACTGGTGAAGGAAGTTGCTATCAAGACCAACGATGTTGCTGGCGATGGCACCACCACTGCTACTGTATTGGCTCAAGCTATGATTAAGGAAGGCATGCGTAACGTTGCTGCCGGTGCTAACCCCATGGTCCTGAAAAAGGGCATCAAAAAGGCTGTTGACGTTTTGGTAGACGAGTTGAAGGCTGTTTCCCAAAAGGTTGAAACCAAGGAAGCTAAAGCTCAGGTTGCTTCAATTTCCGATGGTGACGAGGAAGTAGGCCAAATGATTCGCGACGCTATGGAAAAGGTTGGCGATGATGGCGTAATCACCATTGAAGAATCCAAGACCATGGATACCTGCGTAGAAACTGTTGAAGGCATGCAATTTGACCGTGGCTACATTTCTCCTTACATGGCTACCGATGCTGACAAAATGGAAGCTGTTCTGAACAATCCTTTCGTTTTCATTACCGATAGAAAAATCAACATGATCCAAGACATTATGCCTGTTTTGGAAAAGGTTGTGCAAAGTGGCAGCGAGCTGCTGATTATCGCTGAGGATATCGAAGGCGAAGCACTGGCTACCCTGGTTGTGAACAAGCTGCGTGGCACCTTTAAGGCTGTTGCTGTTAAGGCTCCTGGCTTCGGCGACCGTCGTAAAGCAATGCTGCAGGATATCGCAACCCTGACCGGCGCAACCGTCATCAGCGAAGAGGTTGGCCGCAAGCTGGACAGCGCTACCATTGCTGATTTGGGTCGTGCAGGCCAAGTTCGCGTAACCAAGGAAATTACCACCATCGTTGATGGTCAAGGCGACAAGGACGCTATTGCTGCTCGCGTAGCTCAAATCCGCGCCCAAATCCCCGAAACCACCTCTGAATTCGATAAAGAAAAACTGCAAGAGCGTCTGGCTAAGATGGCTGGTGGCGTAGCAGTAATCAAGGTTGGCGCCGCTACCGAAGTAGAAATGAAGGAAAAGAAGCTGCGCATTGAGGATGCTCTGAATGCAACCCGCGCTGCTGTTGCTGAAGGTATCGTTCCTGGCGGCGGCACTGCTCTGCTGCAAGTACAAGCTGCTTTGGCTAAGCTGAAGGTTACCGGCGACGAAAAGACTGGCGTTGACATCGTTAAACGCGCTATCGAAGAGCCTGTTCGCCAAATCGCTTACAATGCAGGCCTGGAGGGTGCTGTAATCGTGGACGCTATCAAACGCAGCCGCAAGGGCGTTGGCTTCAATGCTGCTACCGAAAAATATGTGGACATGATTGCTGAAGGCATCGTAGATCCCACTAAGGTTACCAGAAGCGCACTGCAAAACGCTGCTTCCATTGCTGCTATGGTACTGACCACCGAATCCATCGTAGCAGATAAACCTGCTAAGGAAGGTGCTGCTCCGGCAATGCCTCCCATGGGCGGCGGTATGCCCGGCATGATGTAAGCCGTAGCTAAGCTCTAAAAAATTGGCTCTCTGCCCCGCTTCGGGGCGGAGAGCTTTTATGCATTTGCAAGGGGTGGACTTTGCGGCATTAGTGCAAGCTACCCTTGACTATCCTGTCAGAAAAGCATAGAATAGAAGCATGTATTTTGTTGGGCTTAGGGCCCTATTTAAGGGAGGAAATATATAATGAATAAGTTTTTAAAGTACGCTTTAGTAGGTGTTTTGGCAGCCTTCACTCTAGTAGCGGCCGGCTGTGGCGGTGATAAAAAGGAAGACAAAAAGGCCGATATGAATAAGCCGGTTATCGTGGGTGTTAATCCCGGTCCCCATGCCATCATCATGGAAAATGTAAAGAAGATTGCCGAGAAAAAGGGCTTGAAAATTGAAATCAAAGAGTTCAGCGATTTTGTAACTCCTAACTCTGCCCTGGCCGCAGGCGAAATTTGGGCTAACAGCTTCCAACATGAGCCCTTCCTGAAGGCTACCATGAAGAAGGAGCCCTCCTTTAAGCTGGCCAAAGCCTTCAATACTGCCTTATTTCCCATCAATATTTATTCTAAAAAATTAAAGCCTGGCGACAAAATTCCTGATGGCGCTAAGATTGCTATTCCTAACGACCCCACCAACGGTGGTCGCAGCCTGTTGCTTTTGGCAGCTAATGGCCTAATCAAAGTAAAGAATCCTCAGGATATCACCACCACTGTTAACGATATTACCGAAAATCCCCACAAATTCCAAATCATTGAGCTTGAAGCAGCTGCTATTCCCCGGTCTCTGGATGATGTAACCTGCGCTGCCATTAATACTACCTATGCCTTGAATGCTGGCCTGAATCCTGCAACTGACCCCATTGTTAAGGAAACTGCTGATTCTCTGTATGTGAACATTGTGGCTGTACAGGAAAAGGATTTGAACGATCCTCGTCTAAAGATTTTCCAAGAGGCTTATCAATCCAAGGAAAATGGTGAGTTTATTAAAACTAAGTTCCCCGGCTCCGTATATTTGGGCTGGAAGGAATAAGCCTGTGGTTTATTAAGTTTTTGGAAGGACTAAAGTGAATAATCATGGATCTAGAAGGTCATATTGAAAATGTTTGGCCCCAGCTCCATGCTATGGCAGAGCCTGCCTTTAAAGAAGTTCGCACAGCTTCTTTTTTGGCAGGCTTTCTGCGCAAGCTGGGCTATAATGTGGAGGAGGGCGTAGGGGGGACTACGGCAGTGGTAGCCACTCTGGATAGTGGTCGCCCGGGTCCGGTAGTGGCGCTGCGCACAGATATGGACTGTTTGCTTTTTAAGCAGGCAGATGGCGGCGAAAAACCCATTCACGCCTGCGGTCATGATGGCCACATGACCATTGCCCTAGGGGTGGCTCAGCTCTTGGCGGAGCAGGGCCTGCAGCAGGGCAGGTTCAAAATTTTGTGCCAGCCTGCTGAAGAAATTGGTCGTGGTGCCCTGGAGCTGCTCAAGGCAGGAGCACTAGATGATGTGGACTACGCACTGGGCTACCATCTAATGCCCCAGGATATGGCGCGCAGTGGGCAGATTATTGCCCAAATTAACTGGACTGCCTGCACTCTTATGGAGGGAGAAATCCGGGGACTGGCAGCCCATGGTTCCCAGCCCCATTTGGGGATAAATGCCATCGATGTGGGCGCTGCTATTGTGGGCGCTGTGAATGCGCTGCCTACCAATCCCTTGCTGGGGGGCAGTGTGAAGACCACGCGCTTTGTGGGTGGGGCTGGTTCACTAAACGCTATTTGTGATAAGGTGCATATTGGCTTTGATTTACGCAGCACCTCCAATAGCGAGATGCTGGCACTGCGCCAAAGGGTGAGTGATATAGTAGTCAACACGGCGAAGGTGTATGGAGCGGAGGCCAGCTGTCACATTGTAGG
>CAMFZA010000212.1 GCA_946002345.1 uncultured Phascolarctobacterium sp.
TAATCTTGACTGTTAAAACCTTGGGTAAAATGGGAATATTGGTATTCAAATTGAAGTCATTATTCAGGCTCTTGCGTACATCCTTAAAGTAATCTGCCAAGTCATTCAAAGCAGACAGCTCAATGCCAGTATCGTAGGGAGTACCTTGCAGGGTAGCTACCATGGATTCGGTGCAGGGCTGGCTGGTGGAGGTTGCAAAGGGGGATAGGGCAGTATCGATGATATCTGCACCAGCTTCTACAGCCTTCAGCAATGTCATATCGCCCATGCCGCTAGTAAAGTGGGTGTGTAAATCAACAGGTAGACCCACTTCGGACTTCAGGCTACGCACAAGACTTTCGGCAGCATAGGGACGCAGTAGACCAGCCATATCCTTGATACAAATGGAATCAGCACCCATTTGAGCAAGTTCTTTGCCTAATTCCACAAAGTTGCTATCCTTATGGTAGGGGCTAATGGTATATACGATACAGCCTTGTACATGAGCACCAGCTTCCTTGGCAGCACGCATAGCACACTCCAGGTTACGAGTATCGTTTAAAGCGTCAAAAATACGAATAATGGAAACGCCATTTGCTACAGAACGTTTTACAAATTCACGCACCACATCATCAGCATAATGGTTATAGCCTAAAATATTTTGACCACGCAGCAGCATTTGAATAGGAGTTTTGGGCAAATGCTTTTTGAGAGTGCGCAGACGCTGCCAGGGATCTTCGTTCAAAAAACGCAGGCATGCATCAAAGGTAGCACCGCCCCAAGCTTCTACGGCATAGTAACCAGCATTATCAATTCTTTCTAAAGCAGGTAACATATCGTTGATACGCATTCTTGTGGCGGCCAAGGATTGGTGACCATCACGAAGAACCGTTTCCATAATCTTTACGGGCTTTTTATCCATGGTTGTCCTCCCTTTATGTAAATTATCTTAGTTAAAATCTCACCAACACTATTATAACATATTTCCGTGCATACTGTATACAGGAATAAGAGAAAATAGAATAGAAAAATACCGCAGTTCATTACAAACTGCGGTAGAGAATTTTTATTTTTTAGTAGGTTGGGTGCTAACGGTTGGCTTGCCCATAATTTCGTTTATGCGGGCCTTCATGCTTTTCTTGGAACCGCTGGGCTTGTTGCTGACAGAGGGAGGTTGCTTAGCTGTATTATCCGTGGCTTTGGCATCCTTTTGCTCGTCAACCTTTTTCTCAGTGTCATCCTTATCTTTGTCCTTATCTTCCTCGTCCTGCTTGATTTCAGGCTCAGCAGGAATGGCAACACCAGGATTGCTAAAGCCAGTGCGAGGAGTGGAGGCAAGGGCATTGATCATGAAATCATGCCAGATGGAAAGGGGAGCACCGCTACCATACATGCGCTGCATGGGCTTATTATTATCATCGCCAACCCAAACAGCAGTGCTCAGGTCAGGTGTGTAGCCAACGAACCAAGCATCAATATAGGTATCGGTGGTGCCGGTTTTGCCAGCTGCAGGACGTCCGATGCCCATACCGCCAGCAGTACCACTGACAAGCACATCCTCCAGCATGTTGGTTGTCAAATAAGCAGAGGTTGCATCAATGACACGCTTTGTTTGCGGCTTAGCTTGATAGAGAACCTTGCCTTCCCTGTCAACGATTTTTAAAAGAGCAATGGGCTTACTATAAAGACCATTAGTTGCTAAAACGCCATAGGCACTGGCCATTTCCAAGGGGTTAACACCCTTGCTCAAGCCACCGAGAGCCATAGCCAAGTTCACATCGCTATAAGCGCCGGAATCGACTAAGGTGGAAATTCCCATTTTTTCTGCATTGGCAACGATTTTGTCAACACCAACTTCACGGGCTAGCTTGATAGTAGGTACATTGATGGAACGCTTGAGTGCAGTGCGTAAGCTTACCTTGCCATGCCATTTCATATCTGAGTTCTGGGGCTTCCAACCTTTGGCAAATTCTTCTTCTTTATCCTCAATAATGCTAGCAGGGGTAAAGCCGTTCTGCATAGCTGTCAGGTATACGAAGGGCTTAAAGGCGGAGCCGGGCTGACGTACAGCCAGGGTAGCACGATTAAATTTGTCCTGACCGCGGCCGCCTATCATGGCTTTAACGTAGCCTGTTTTGGGATCCACAGCTGCCAAGGCCATTTGGGGTTGGGTGAGTTTTTTGCCATCAGT
Organism: uncultured Phascolarctobacterium sp.; assembly: GCA_946002345.1. Classification (GTDB taxonomy): domain Bacteria; phylum Bacillota; class Negativicutes; order Acidaminococcales; family Acidaminococcaceae; genus Phascolarctobacterium_A. The sequence continues at coordinate 2,171 of CAMFZA010000212.1, forward strand.
GTAATAGGAAGGAAGATGGCGCATAGCATTTTCAGCAGCCTTTTGCATATCCATATCTAGAGTGGTATAGATTTTTAAACCACCCTTATACAAAGCATCAGCACCCACTTCTTCAATAACCTTTTGGCTAATCATATCAAAGAAATAGCCACGGGGATCACTTTTTACCTTATGAGAGGTGCTATAAACCATCTTCTTGGCTTTAGCCTGAGCAGCTTGTTCAGCGTTGATAAAGCCATATTTAACCATTTGGTCAATAACTAGCTCTTGACGCTTTTTGCTTTCTTGGGGATTTTCAAAAGGATTATAATAGTTTGGACTTTTAGGAATGGCAGCTAAGGTGGCAGCTTCCGCAATGTCCAGATTTTGAACATGCTTATCAAAGTAATACAAGGAAGCACTTTCGATACCATAGGCACCCTGACCAAAATAGATGCGGTTCAGGTACATGGAAAGAATTTCATCCTTAGTGTACTTGTGTTCCAGTTCCTTGGCAATAAAGGCTTCCTTTATCTTTCTGATAATGGAGCGCTCTTGGGTAAGGAAAGCATTTTTGGCCAACTGTTGAGTAATGGTGCTACCACCTTGCACCTCACGACCACTTAGGGTGGAGACCAAGGCGCGTGCAGTACCGCGGTAGTCTATGCCGCCATGTTCATAAAAGCGATTGTCTTCAATAGCAATGAAGGCCCTTTGAACATGCTTGGGGATTTTGTCGATATTGACAGGGATGCGGCGTTCCTCGGAAAGAGTCGTATAAATGACGTTTCCGTTTATATCGTAAAATTGGGAAGCGGCATCAGGAATCAAGGTTTCATCCATATTGGGAGGAGCGAATAGGCTGGAAAAGCCATAGAGCACTGAAGCTCCCATAATCATCAGGCAAATAACACAGATGACTAAAAATTTAAGTGCCTTTAACATTTTCTACCTCTTTACTTGTGATATTGGCTGTGCATATTTTTCATTACAGACAGCACTACTATTATAACATCATTGGCTGGTTTTGTCATATTATTTGAGAGTGATTTGTGAGAAAACAGAAGGACCTGAAGACAAGTCAATCCGTTAGCATAAAAATGGTGAAAAAACTCTCAAAAAACTTGCAAAAAAGTGTTGACACGCTATGTGCGTTGTGGTATTATATACAAGTCGACGCGATACGGCACTGAAACAAAAGC